>PUOG01000101.1 GCA_003552745.1 Spirochaetaceae bacterium | reverse complement strand
GGTTCGCCGCGCGTGACGGATCGGCTGCGCGGTTGACCTTCGACCACGGCGTCTCATCGACCCGGGCCTCGCGCCTTTTCCCCGACGCGCCGCTGCTCAAGCCGCACCGCCCGAAGAACATTATCCTGGAGATAAAGACCCGCGGTGCCGAGCCGAGTTGGCTGCCCGATCTCATCCGTTCGCAGCGGCTGAAGCTCTGGTCGAACAGCAAGTACTGGCAGGGGATCGAGGTCATCCGACCGAACATGGTTACCCCTCGGGAGGCAGCGCCGTGAGACGCGTGTGGGCTCTCTTCATTGCTTCCTTAGCGGCGCTCGTTGTCCTTTCGATCGTGTATCTGTTCGCTGCGGCCGGGTCGGATGCGGTCGAGTTCGCCGACGACGGCCTCGAGGCGGCCGTTCGCGAGGCCGTCGGCGAGGAGGCGGAGTTCGTAACGCCGGCGCAGCTCGAGCGGATGACCGAGCTCGATGCCTCCGAGCGCGGCATCGAACGGCTCGACGGAATCGAACAGCTTCCCAATCTCGCCGTCCTTGATCTGCGGGGAAACCTGGTCGAAGATCTCTCACCGCTCTCTCAGTTGGAGCGGCTGCGGGTTCTGAATCTGCGCGAAAACGGGATCGTCGACCTCGCTGCCGCCGGAGTGGAGTCTCTCGCCGGGCTCCCTGAGTTGCAGGTTCTAAACTTGCGGCACAACCGTGGGCCGTCGCACCCGGAGCGTCCCGACGAACACGAGCGCATCTCCGATCTCACTGCGCTGTCGGCGCTGACCGGCCTCGTGGAGCTCGATCTTCGCGATAATCACATCGAGGATGTTGCGCCGCTCGCCGAGTTGGAGCGATTGCGTCGCCTCGATCTGCGGGAGAACCGAATCCATGACGACGGTGTGGCGCCGCTGGCGGCGCTCCGGCAGCTCGACCACCTCAACGTGCGCGGGAACTACCTCAACGATATCTCGCCGCTCTCGGAGATCACCACGCTTCGCTATCTGAATATCCACTCGAACGAGGCGGTCGAAAGCATCGTGCCGCTGGCCGGATTGGCCGGGCTCGAGACGCTCATCATGCGCGGCGTGCCGGCGGGCGACGAGGTGCAGGTGCTCGCCGAGTTGCGTGAGCTTCGGCGGCTGAACGTGCGCGATGCCGGGATCCGCGATCTCACCCCGATCGCCGAGCTGATGCGCGACGGCGCGCTGCAGGATCGTCCGGAGGATGGAATACACGCGGAAGTCGATATTCGCGAGAACCCGATCTCCGAGTCGCCCGAGGGCTCGCCGGCAGGCTACCGCGTGCTCGCCGACTACTGGGAGAACGTATCGCGCCGCTTTCCGCGGGCGCTCCCGGAGTGACCGGTGTTTCCGCACTACACGCTCACTCGACACAATCGGCCGAATCGTGGAACCGTAGGCTCTCGAGAGGAGGTACCGAGGATGGATCTTGAGCTCAACGGGAAGACGGCGGTTGTCAGCGGCGGCAGCCGCGGCATCGGGAAGGCGATCGCGATCGAGCTGGCGAAAGAGGGTGTGCGCGTGGCGATTGCCGCGAGGGATCGAGCGGTGCTCGAGCGTGCGGCCTCCGAGATCGAGCACGCTTCAGGCGGTGGCTCGGTGCCGTTCGTCGAATGCGACACACGCAGCCGCGAGTCGGTCGAGGCGATGGCGCGCAGCGTTATCGACCAGTTCGGTCACATCGATATTCTCATCAACTGTGCAGCGCAGCCCGGTGGGCTCGCGTTCGACTTCGGACCGGAAGCCGACGAACCGCTCGGCGCAGACATCGATACGAAAGTGCTCGGGTATCTTCGGACCGCTCAGGCGGTCGCTCCTTCGATGCGGGAGCGGAAGTGGGGCAGAATCGTGAACATCGGAGGGTTGAGCGGACGCGAGGGGCGGTGGCTCAGCGGCATGCGCAATGTAGCCCTGGTCCACCTGTCGCGCACGCTTTCCCACCAGCTCGGGAAGGACGGCATAACGGTGAACACCGTACACCCCGGTCTCACGCGGACCGAGCGCACCGACGAAGAGGACGCCGCGCGAACAGGAATCAGTCGCGAGACGATTGAAGAGGAACGGCGCGGCTACAACGACATCGGGCGCATCGTCGAGGCGACCGAGATCGGGTGGGCGGTGGCATTTCTCTGCTCGCCGAAAGGGCAGGCAATCACCGGCGAGTCGATCTCCGCCGGCGGCGGAGTCGGTAACGCGGTCTATCTCTGACCCCGGCCCGCGCGGAGGCGGGCGCTCGTAGAGGGGTGCCGGCGAACGCAACTTGCCGCAGGCACCTCTGTTTTGGCACCTTGATAGCCATGAGATGTGCTGTGAAACGATCATTGGGTGTCGCGGTCGCGGCGGCGTTCTTTGCGCTCTTTCTGACGATTCCGGCCGCCGACGCGCATGCGCGATCGGATGCGAATAACCTGCTTCTCACGAATCCGTTCGGACCCATTTTCGGTTCGGTCAGCGCTCGTTACGAGCGGCGTGTCGGCGACGGATTGAGCTTTTTCGGCGAGGCTCGCTACCGAAACCGGCGCGCATTCGGCGTCTACTCGAGCTGGTTGCGCGATCGCGGTTATCAGCGCGCCTACTCGATACTCGGTTACTTCGGGGCACACGCCTGGCCGGATCAGCGAGCTCTCGAAGGATGGTTCGCCGGTGGGGGGCCGGTTGCCGGCTACGCGTCCGTGCGAAACCGCGACGAAGAGATCGACATCGCAACCGCGGTGCTCGGGCTTCGGGGGCGCGTTGGCTACCGATGGATCGCCGACTGGTTCTCGTTCGCTCCCAATCTCAGCATCGAATACAGCGAGCTGATCGAGCGCGATGCGGATGCCGACGGGGCGTTACGAGCGGTCTCCGGGATCGATGCGCAGATCGGTCTCGGTATCGCGATCGCGTTCTGACCGTCTCCGGACAAGCGACGTGAGCGGACGAACCGGGGAAAGCGTTGAAGCCGAGCGCATCGTCACACACCGCGGCGGTGAGGTGCGACGCGGGGCGAAGTTCGTTCTCTACTGGATGCAGACGTCTCAACGGCCGTGGGACAACCCTGCGCTCGATCTCGCGATCGAGCAGGCGAATCGGCTTCGTCTGCCGGTAGTCACAGCGTTCGCGCTCACCCACTACCCCGAAGCGACCCTCCGCCACTACACGTTCATGCTCGAAGGGCTCGCTCAGACCCAGCGACTGCTTGCCGAGCGAGGCATCCCGCTGCTTGTGAAGTGGCAGGAACCGTGGCGCTTCATCGCCGCCCTCGCCGGAGACGCGGCACTCGTCGTCTGCGACGGCGCCTATCTGCGCCCGACGACCGAGTGGCGGCGCAAGCTCGCCGCGGCGGTCGATTGCCCGGTCTATGAGGTGGAAAGCGACGTGGTCGTGCCGGTGCGCGTTGCAAGCGACAAACGCGAGTTCGCCGCGCGCACGATCCGGAAGAAGCTGCGTTCCAAGGTGGATGACTATCTCCGCGAGCCGCCGAATCTCGAGCTTCTCGTGCCGGCGCCGGGAACCGATTTACACGACGGTCTACTCGACCCGAGCGATCCCGCTGGTGTTCTCTCCTCGATTCAGAGTGCCGGCCATACCATCGACGACTCGGTGCATCCGGTCACTCGCCTCTACCCCGGTGGCCCAGAGACGGCACTCCGGCGGTTCTCCGGCTTTCTCGAAAGTCGACTGCGTCACTATTCGGCGCATCGCAACCAACCTCACACCGACGATACAAGCGGCATGAGCATGTATCTGCAGTACGGGCAGATCTCGCCGGTACGGCTGCTCGTCGAGGCCCTCCGGCATGCGGAACGATCACATCACCAGAGTCAGTACGAAGACTTCTTCGAGGAGCTGCTCGTTCGCCGCGAGCTTGCCTACAACTATTGTCACTACGAGCCGCGCTACGACCGATACGAGGCGCTGCCGGAGTGGGCGCGCAAGACGCTCGAGGAACACGCCGGTGACGAACGGGAGTCGCATTATACCGATGAGGAGCTCGAGAACGGCCGCACCTCCGACGCGTACTGGAACGCATGCATGAGGGAGATGCGCGAGACCGGCTACATGCACAACTACGTACGGATGTACTGGGGTAAACGAGTGCTGCTGTGGAGTGCAAGCCCGCAGCAGGCGTACTCCCGCCTGCTCGCGATGAACAACCGTTACTTTCTCGACGGACTCAATCCGGCGAGTTACGCCAACGTCGGCTGGATCTTCGGCCTCCACGACCGCCCATGGACCGAGCGCGCGGTCTACGGGAAGGTAAGGATCATGACGCCCGGAGGGCTGAAGCGCAAGTGCGACATGCCCGCGTACATCGAGAAGGTCGATCGTCTCGCGCGCTTCGTACACGCTTGATCGGTTGCCCGCCTGCTACACGGTACACCGAGTCAGGAAAGCTCGGCGAGGAGCGTCTTCCAGAACGTTTTCCAGCGAGTGACCGCGTCCGCATCGGGAAGTCTTTCATGAGAGATGGCAAGCGTCGCCTGGCCCGGTTTTCTCGTATGAATGGCGGCAACGATCTTGCTCCCGTCGTCGAGGTTCACACGCCAGTACCGCCACTTATCGCTTGCGGAGGTCTCGCTCGGACCAGCCGGCGCCACACCGTCGAAATCGGAGCGGGAATCGGCCAGCCCCGTCCACTTCTCGAGTGCACCGTCGAGGTCGGCGGCCGGGAACGAACGCGAAGCGCTTGCCGCGAACTCGCCGGCCGCTTTCTCCCCTTCGGCACGCCTTCCGATCGCCCGCTCGTATTCGACCGTGACCGTCTGGCACCACCAGCCGCTTGCGATCAGCCCGTCGGCGGACAGCTTCTTCGCGATCTCCGCGTGCGAAAGGGTACGCGCGCCGAGGGAATCGAGTAGCTCAACCCACTGCCCGCGTGTCCGCCCGGTGGCCGCCTGAATCGCCTCGTCGCTCATAGTTGCCATAGCGCAGTATCGCCTGACGCCGGCGGATTCCGTCAAGTTTTTTTCGAGACGTATGAAACTTCTGTTAAGTCCGCCTCGATTCGGTTTACGGGCGAAGATCGCGCAATTACGCTTGCCTACAGCAAGAGTAATTCATGTGATGCGACGACTTCGGCGGCAGGCGCCGGCGGGGCGACGCCACATGTACTACATGCTCGAGGAGGCACAGCATATGCGAAACATCATTCCATTCATCGGCGCACTTCTTCTGGTTGCCGGCGCGGGGTTTGCCGGCGACAACGGTGAGGTGATCACCGTCGAAGGCGAAGGCTACGAGGGAGCGGATATGACGGTCGAAGTGACCTTCGACGACGGCGAGCTCGTCGACGTGGAGGTCGTCGAACACGAAGCCAACGAGCTGCTCGTCGAGCGCCCCTTCGAAGAGGTCCCCGAGCAGATGATAGAGGAGCAGACCTACGACGTCGAAGGTCTATCCACCCACCCGACGACAAGCGAAGCGCTCATCGAGCTCGTACAGGAAGCGTTCGAGGAAGCCGGCCTTTGACTGAAGGGCCGGCTGTCCGGGACGGGACATCACCCGAAGACCTCGACACGCGACCTGCGCGCACGTTCTGCTACTCGTGGTTGGCTTTTATGCCCCGCGGGCGGGGGCGCAGGCCGGCGTGATGGAGGTGACTCACGTCGCCGAGGCCGATGCATCGAGGTGTTGCTACGCCTTCGGTGCGTTCGTCGAAGAGTACGGTCGTAACCGAACTGGGCCACAGATAGAACCCGCTGTAAACGAGCGGGAAGGGCAACTCGAGTAAATGAGCGAGCCAGGTCAGACCGAATCCGCCGTGACAGAAGACGGCAAGGCGCTGCGCGCGTGCACCGAGCTGCCCATCATCTATATGATAGGTTCCTCCGTCTCTCGTATAACCGTGTCGGGCGAAGAACTCGTCTGAGTGTTCCGCTATCATCTCCACGAGCTCGGGGAACCCGTCGGTATTATAGGGCGGCAAAGCAAGCCAGTCTCGACTGCGAGGCCCGGGCGGCTCCATGGTTCTGACATGTGCGCCATGCAGGTCCCATATCGCGGTGGTACCGTACGGATCTTCCTGCTCCACGGAAAAACCGGAGATCTCCTGTGTCCATTCTTCTATGTGAAGGGGCAGGCCTGTGGTTTCAACGGTGTACGACGCGGGGTCTTTCGCGCGTCCGAGGGGAGACGAATACAGATGGGTCGGAGCCAGACGTGACATGGCTCGAGATAGTGCGGCGGCCTCCTGATGACCGTATTCGGTTATGGTGCCGGCCGCATAATCCGGGTCCGCGTGGCGAATAATGTAGAGAAGCATTTTCGCGATTCTACGGCGCTGAACTGCGCGATACAAGCCGCAGACGCGACGTCGATTCAACGACAGCATGCACGCGGATACGGACAATGCTTTACCACTTTTTTTCCTGTGATTGGGTTGACCGTCGTGCGGTGTATCGGTATGTTGCGGCCAGAAACAGGAGAAAGCGTCTTTGGTAGGCGAGGCTCCTGTGCAGACACACGCCGCTGCCCTGAAACGTCGAGAGACGCCAAAGGGTTGAACAGGCAGAGTCGGAGCAAGGCTCTGCATAACGCGGCTCTCGGTGCTATGGAATGAGTCGGATAGTCCGATTATCCGTTCGTCACCGACTGTAAGCTGCACAGTGCCGAAGCTTGTAACGGGGAAGACTGCGAGATTCCGGTGGTGCCGAACGGTTCGCGTTTATAGCGCCTCAGTTCTTTCGAAGAATTGGGGCACACGGTAAACCGGACGCGGGCATGGCGGTTGGCCGTTCCGGATCGTAGAAACCTTCCCCGGGAGCTCGGGAGAAGGTTTTTTTGTGCCTTCGTGACCCGCCGCTCCCGCGGCCGTAACGGAGCGTGCTGCCACGTTCCCCGGCAAAGGAGGTGCGCGCTATGGACCCTGACTCGTGTCGTACAGCGCTGATATGTGCCCTTCGATGCCATCGGGCCGGTTTCCACGTGGTCGAAGGGTAACTCACTCACAACCCGCCGCGGCGTCCGCGCCGCAGCAACCGATAACGAACACCAATAGAGGAGTGCCCTATGGACGAGGTACGCACATTCGATGAGCTCGTCCGCGAGAAGATCGCGGAGAAGAATCTCGAAGAAATCAAGAAGATCATCTCGGATATGCATCCGGGAGATATCGTCGAAGGACTCGAGTCGCTCGAGGTGAAAGAGCGCCCGGTTGTCTTCCGGCTTCTTCCCAAGAGCAAAGCCGTAGAAGTATTCGACATGCTCGACCCGGCGGTGCAGGGTGATCTCATCGAGTCTTTGACCGACGAGCAGGCGGTCGAGTTTCTCGGCGAGCTCGAGCCGGACGACCGGGTGCATCTGCTCGACGAACTGCCGGCGCGGGTGGCGAAGAAGCTGCTCGAGCGGCTGCCGAAAGAAAAGCGAGAGATCACGAACCGCCTGCTCGGCTACGAAGACGGCACGGTGGGGCGGATCATGAGTCCGCTGTTCGTCGACGTGAAGCAGGATATGACTACCGAGCAGGCACAGGAGCGCATCCGCAGCCGCAAGAACGGTCACGACTGGACGATCACCACCGTCTACGTCACCGATGAAGCGCGGAAATTCGTCGGAGCGGTCGCGCTCAGTGACCTTGTCACTGCAAATCCGGGTACCCGAGTCGGCGAGCTACTCGATGCGGAACAGACGAGCGTGACCACAACAGACGCCGAAGAAGATGCTGCACATTTGCTGCAGGACCGCGATGTCCACGAGTTGCCGGTACTCGACCGCGAGCACCGTCTCGTCGGCGTTCTGACCGCCGATGACGCGATGGACGTCCTCGAGCACGAGGCGACACGCGATATGTACGACAAGGCGGGTCTCATTTCGGTTCAGACGACCGAAAGCGACCGCAGCTACGCTATGATAAACGGGTCGTTGTGGCACGTGCTGGCCGTCCGCGTTCCGTTTCTGCTCGTTACCCTTGTCGGCGGCATGATCGCTGGTGCGGTGATCGGCGCCTGGGAAGAGACGCTTGAGGCGGTTGTGGCAACGGCGCTCTTCATTCCGGTAATCATGGATATGGGTGGTAATGTCGGAACGCAGTCGTCGACGATCTTCACGCGTGGCCTCGTTCTGGGACAGATAGCGACACGCCGCTTCATGCGGTTCTGGTTGCGAGAGACGTGGAACGGCTTCGCGATGGGAGCGATTATGGGCGTTCTCGGTGGCGTGATCGCAGCGCTGTGGCAGGGCATCCCTCAGCTCGGCGTCGCGATTGCACTCGCCCTTGCCTTGACGATTACCATAGCCGCTTCAGTCGGGTTCCTGATCCCGTTTGTCCTGGTGAAACTCGGTTTCGACCAGGCTGCCGGAGCTGACCCGTTCATCACAACGATCAAGGACATCACCGGCCTGATCATCTACTTCAGCATGGTAACGCTTCTCGTCCCGGGCGTGGTATAGCCCGGGGCCGGAGTCGTTATCGCGGCCGCGCCGCAGCCGAGTAGCGGTGCGGCCGCGTGCCGTTCGCCGGCCCCAGCCGTAACCGATCAAACCGAGTAGATAGCTCATCTTCCTCGCCCATCCCCTACCACGCGGTCCAGCCACCGTCAACCGGCAGAGTCGCGCAATTGACCATCCCCGACTGCTCACTTGCGAGGTAGAGGACGGCGTAGGCAACATCAGCGACCGTGGCCAATTCGCCTTTCGGTATTTTGGTGAGAACCGATCTCCGGAACTCGGGATCATTGAGCCGCTCGCGAGTCAACTCGGTGTCGATGAAGGTCGGTGCGACGGCGTTCACCGTTATTCCGTACTCAGCCCACTCGACGCCGAGGGCGCGGGCAAGGTTGATGAGGGCGCCTTTGCTTGCGCAGTAAACACTCTGACCGCGGATTCCAACGAGGCCCGATTGACTGGAGATGAAGATCACACGACCGAACCCGTTCCGTGCCATCGCCGGAAGGAGCGCCTGCGCACAGAAGAATCCGCCGCGGACATTCGTGTTGAAGAGGTCATCCCAGTTGTCGCGGTCGACATCCTGAGTCGGAGCGGGGCGGTTTATCCCCGCGTTGTTCACGAGTATATCTACGCGACCGAGCTCGGATAGAAGCTCCTTTGTCACACCGGCGATCTGATCCAAATCGCGCACGTCGAGGGCGCGGGTGGTGACCGCACCTCCTGCTCGGCGACACAGATCGGCGGTCTCCTTCAGCCGGGCCTCCGACCTGCCGGTAATCGCAACAGAGCAGCCGGCTTCCGCCAGGCGAATTGCGATCGCCTGACCGATTCCGGTCGACGCCCCTGTTACGAGTGCATTCCTGCCTTCCACATTGGACATGTCTCACCTCCGAGATAGCGCCGGCGGCGGCGTGACACCGACTCCGCCTCGATCTCGCATTATACCGGACGGAATCGCGCTCGAGCGAGATCCGGGGTATCGAGGTCCACGGTATCAAGGTGGACGCCATCCCACAACTTCTATCGGGCGCAAGCAATTGTCCCGAGCGTGTGCTATATTGGACGCGAATTGTCGTCAGAAAGAACGGGAAATCACCGGCAAGATGGCGAAAAGTGACCGTCGTTCAACGAAAATCCTCATTTCTATGTGCGCCTTCGTTGTGGCACTCGCGCTACAGGCGTGCTACGTCCCCCCGACCCAGGCGTCGGTGACCGCCTCGCTCGCCGCAGAAGACGAGGCGCCGGAAGAAGAGCAGGAAGATGTAGACGACGGCGAGCCGGACAACGGCGAGAACGGAGAAGTCGGTGAAGCGACGGCTGCTCCATCGTTCAACCCGCCCGGCGGAGTCTACGGAGCCGGCAGTGCCCCGTTCGGCGACGGAGTCGTTCTGTCGAGCGATACCGATGGAGCTACCATCTACTACACTCTCGACGGCGCGGACCCCGACACCAATTCGGCCACTATCGACTCTGGGGAGAGCGTAATACTCGACCGGTCCGACGGACAGACCGAGATTCGGGCCTTCGCCGATGCCGACGATCACACGCCGAGCGGGGTCGTGTCCGAGATCTACATCTCCGAGTTCGTCCTGACCTACGACGAGAACTTCAGCGAGGGGCAGGGGACGCCGCCCGGTGAGGTGACCGGTGCGTACCAGAGCGAGATAACCGTCGACGACGAGGGCAACCTCGCCAAGGACGGCCATGCGTTCGCCGGTTGGAATACCGATGCCGGGGCCTCGGGAGAGTGGTACCAGCCGGGGGCGAGCCTCACACTGACCGGCGACATCACCCTGTATGCCCAATGGGACTCGGGCGACGGTGAGTTCGACGTGGATCCGTGGGAGGCCGACGGGCTCGAGATCACCTTCGAGCCGTTCCCGGTCGGGAGCATCGAACCGGGCGCAGAACACGAAATCGGTGCTTCGGTGAACGCCGACTCGGGGAACGCGCAGGTGGAGAGCTATCAGTGGCTCGTGGACAATGAACAGGTTGATGGAGCCGGCGGCGCCGGTGATCCGGAATCGTTCACGTTCGTTCGGGACACCATCGGCACCTACCTCGTTTCGCTCGAGGTTACGGTAACCGTCGACGGCCAGGCGAAGCTGTACATCAAGAGTCGTGAAATCGAGGTTATGCCGGAGTTCGATTGACCGGCGGAGAGATGCGATGAAGCGTGCAATACAGTGCATGGCAGTGAGCGTACTCGCAATCGTGACACTATCGGTGTGCCAGCTGTCGCTTCAATCGGAGCTCGATCGTAACACATCGGCCAGCGGCTCGCTTCAGCTCACTGTCGGCGGAGAAAGCGCGTTGCGAGCGAGTCAGCTCGGAGGCACCGTCGAGCCGATCGTTCCGGATTCGGAGGATCTGGAGATTGTCGTCTACGTACTCACCGCCGTGGGTCCCGGAGACGAGACCGAAACCGTCGAAACACCGGACACCGAAAGTCCTACTTTTTCACTCGGCCCGCTTGTACCGGGCGAATGGGACATTACCGTGGAGGGACTTCGCTCCGGTGTCGAAGGTGACGAGGTGCTCGTGCAGGCGACCACGACCGTGACTATTGTCGCCGACGAGACGACGAGCGCGAACCTTTCCCCCACGCCGATATCCGGCGAAGGTCAACTCTCGGTGACGGTCGAGTGGCCACCCGACGGAGAGCTCGACTCGGTGTCGGTGGAGGGCGTCCAGAGTGCCGTACTCGAGAACATCAACAACGGCGGTGAACAGCCGCTCGAGTTCGATCCTGCCGGCGAAAGTAGCGCGGAGTTCAGTGGTGATGTCGACAGTGGCTACTACGTACTTACCGTCGGCCTCGAGAATGACGACGAGCAGCTGCTGGCCACTCGGCGGGCGTCGGTGCACGTCTACGCGGGTGTAGCGACATCGGGCACCGTTGCGTTCAGTGCCTCGAGCCTTCAGTCGCCTCCCGGCAGCCCGCAGTCGGTAACGGCAACGCAGGCCGGCGAGGATGAGGCTGCCATTACGGTGAGCTGGAGCGAGCCGGCCGAGGGCGCCGCCCCTGTCGGGTTCCTCGTCGAGCGAAAAGTGGCCGAGGAGGGCGAAGCGTCGTATGAGCGGGTGGCGGCGCTCGAGGCGCCTGTCGACGAGTTCATCGACGAAGAAGTTCCAACCGGATCGTGGTACACGTACCGCATCATTGCCTTCAACGCCTCCGGCGAATCCGAACCGGGCGAAGGTCCGGCGATCGGACTGTTTGCGATCAGCGGCATGGTCGAAGATGCCGATGACGAATCCGGCATCGAAGACGCGAGCGTGACGGGTATCCTGGACGGTGACGATCTCTTCGAGGCGACGACCGAAGCAGAGGGTTCATACGAGACGGTGTTCACCGTCGAAGATCGATCGGCGGACAACCTGCCCGGATCACTGACGGTGCGCGCTGCTGCGCCGGATTACGGGAGTGACGAGCTGATCGTTGACTTCGGCGACGCGATGGAGGCGGACTTTTCGCTGGTCGCCGCCGACGAGGGGGACGTGCCGGCTCCGCTGTTGTCGCTGCTCATCGATATCGATGACGGCGACGGTAGCCTGAGACCGAACTTCGACCTGCAGCTCGAGGTAGTGATGCCGGCCGGACTGTCGGGTGACGAGACGTTGTGGGTGAACGTGCGGCGCGACGGCGAGGCGGGTGATTTCGAGGAGCACGACCCGGAGCAGCTCGTTGTGTTTCGTCCTCCCGAAATCCCCTTTAACGGCTCGATAGTCGTCGAGGCGTACATAGAGGCGGACGGAGGCGCTCAGAGCGAGGTTGTCGAAGAAAGCTACCAGATGGAGTATTTCGCCCTCTCGGTGCATCCTGACGGAGACGACGAGTCGGTCGGAAGCAACACCGAACCGCTTGCATCCGTAGGGGAGGCAATCCGCTTAGTGGACGAAGCCGGCGGGAACGGCGAGATCTCACTCATACGTATCGCTGCCGGTGACTATCCGCTCGATCCTGTCGACGGCGGAGGGCTGGTCGGCGAGCTGCTCGGACTCTTCGAGACGAGCGACGAAACCGAAGCCGCTCTCGGAATCGACGACATCGTGAACCTCACCATCGCCGGCTCGTACGGCGACGGATTCTACGAGTCGCAAGAGGGTGAGACCGTACTCGATGCCGAGGGACAAGCCGACCACGTGTTCTACATCAACGAGTCTGACGAGATCACGCTTCGCGAACTGACGATTGCAGGCGGCACGGGGCTCGACGGAAACGTACGCGGCGGCGGCATCTTCGTTCGCAACAGCCGGGACGTAACGCTCACTTCGGGAGTTATCGTTCGGGATAACGCAGCCGTATACGGCGGAGGCGTCGCGGTCATTGAATCCGAGCGCTTCACCACGGACCCGACCGTAATTATTTCGAACAACAATGCCGAATACGGCGGTGGGCTTTACGTCGCCGGAGGAAGTGAACACGAGATTTCCGGATACATCGGGGACGGACCCACCGACGAACCCGGCGACGGGATGAACACCGCAGACGTAGACGGAGGTGGTCTCATGCTCGATGGGGGAATAAACCATCTCGTCGATGCGGTGGTACGTTTTAACGTCGCCGATGCGGGAAGCGGCTTCGGTGGAGGAGTGTTTATCAACGCCGGAGCCGGACACACCGTGCGTGGCATCGTCGAAGGAAACCACGCCGACGATGGGGGCGGAGTAGCGATCGCCGGAACCGGCTCAGGGCACGTCGTCGACGCCGACGTAACGGGAAACATCGCGGAGTCGTGGGGCGGTGGTGTTTCGACCACCGGTGGCGAGAACTATCAGGTGAACGGCACGATCTCGTACAATGTGGTTGTTTCATTCGAGGGTGGAGGCGTGTCGATATTCGATGGCTTCGGTCACACGGTCGATGCTGAAGTGTACGGCAATGAAAGCGCTGACCTTGGTGCCGGTCTGGCAGTGAACTTCGTCGATACATTCTCGGTAGGCGGGTCGTACCGGAACAACATAGTTTCGGGTAGCGACGGGGGCGGTATGAGTCTGTATGAAACAGATAATATAACGTTTCTCGAAGGCCTTCGAGTCCGGGACAATACCGCCGATCGCCACGGTGGTGGGATATACATTTTCGCTTCCACTTTCGGGAGCTTTGCTGAGGACGTAGAAATCACCGGAAACACTGCCAACGCGAATGAAGACGGCACCGGAGAAGGCGGAGGACTATATAACTGGGCCCCGCAGACGGGGCAACCGCGAGGTGACTTGATTCCTGATGATGTTCTCCATGGTGATCCGGAAGACGATGAAGACGACGGATGGTTCTTTGATGATAACTCGCCCAATGACGTCGTTCAGGAATAGAGCGCCGGTGACCGGATAAACCGCGTCGCATCAATGTGCAGGGCTTGGATCGTCCAAAGGCTTTTCACGCGACCGCTCGGCGATCGCGATTGCCTCACCGCACGGGTTCGATAATCACGATCCAGATCCCGGCATCGGGAGCATCAATCGGCACAGTACGATCCAGATCGAGCTCTCGAGTCGTGTGCCACTCCGCGGTCACGATGTTCAGGCAAGTGACCGTGTGCCGGCCGGTACCGATCGGCTCGTCGGGCGTGAAATTGCCGCCTTTCGGCAGTAGGACGACGCTCGCGGCCCCCGCCGCGTGCGCGAGAAAAGCTTCGTCGAGCGGACGTCCGCCGGTCCAGTCGGGCACGTACGTGAGGTCCCAGAATCGGACACGCTGTTCGATGAGTCGAACCGCCCGGATCGAGTTGAGCGCTTTGTTGGATTGACCGAGTCCGTGGGGTGGTCGGTGGAATCGCGCCGATGCGAAACCGCCGAGAAGATCGAGCCAGAACGCGGTCAACCCGTCGAGGTCGGTATGCCTGGCCGCCGACCGATCCGGCAAGGTATCGGAGTTATAGACCTTAGTACAGTTGAGCGGTCTCGTCGGGTTTCGATTCAACTCGATCAAGGCTCTCAGGTTCTCGCGGTGGCGGACGGTTGTGCACCGCCACGCGTTGATCTGCGAGACATCGATGAACGGGTACGTCTCGGGATCACTGAACTGATCATGCACGACATCCGGGATACCGCTTTCCCACGGACCGTCGAACATATCGGTCGCCCAGACCTCGACGCCGGCTTCCTGCGCGCGACGGCGGATGAATGAGAGCCAGTACTTGCCCCATGCCGGATCCTCATGGGTTTCGTTGTTCATGCAGTACAACACGTTGGGGTAATGGAGAGAAATCGATAGAAGCTTTTCAACGTATCGTTCCTGATACCCGCGCAACAGAGCGTTATCGTCCATCTCGGGGATCGTATGGAAGAACGGCTGGAGACTGAGCCCGGGATGCTGCGGGTATTCGGTCGATAGTCCCGAGGTCGCACTGTCGTAGTTCACGTTGTTCGCCGGATTCCACGGGCTTCTCTCGTACGGCTCATTGGAAACATCGAAGCGATCCCAGATCTCGATCTGGACGATGATCGCTCGGTCGCGGCAGAGATCGAGCAGGTGTGTGAACCGACGCCAATACTCGGGGTTCCATCGTTCGAGGTCATACTTGCCTTCGTCGGGTCCGTCTTCGATTCGAGCGAACGGATAGACATCGCCTTCGTCACGGTCGCTCATCGTATTGCGGATGTAGTTGCCTCCCGCCGCGGCGAGCGTGTCGAGATGCTGTTCGAGCCCATCGATCTGAAACAGATTGTCCTCGCGCGTTCCACCGACGAGTAACGTCGTGACACCGCCGACGCTCCAGTATCCCGGATGCGCGGTCGACGGTCGGATCGGACCGATCTCAGCGTTTGCGTTGTTGTTCATGAGCGAAGTGTGCACCAAATCAGTGTGTGGGCCAATCAGCTTGCCGGCGGTGCCTTCCGTTATTGACGCAGTACCACCGGCGGAGTACGGTCGGCTCGGTACGGGCGGCGTGGATGCGGCGCGGTGCCACGGGACGACGCAGGCGGGGTGACCTGAAGACGGGAGGGAGTGATGCTATGACGTTTCGAGAGATGACCCTCGCGGTATTCGAGGGGCGCCCGGTTCCCCACGTACTCTTTCAGCCGCGATTTGAGCCGTGGTTCGATCTGCACGACCGGCTGGGGACTCTGCCGGAGGCGGTGCGCGGACTGTCCGTGCGCGACGTATACGACCGAATCGGTGCGTCGATGCGCTACGTCGACTACTACACGGGGCAGCCCTCACCGCTCGAAGAGTGCTTCGACGAGGACGTCCGAATCATCGAGCAGACCACAGAGGGGAAGCGCTTCCGTCGTTTCGAGACCCCGCACGGCGACTTGACGCAGACCGAGCAGTTCACCGTCGACGGAACGTGGCGGACGATCGAGTTCGCGGCAAAGGGAGTGGACGATCTACCGGCGCTCCGATGGCTTATGGAGCGGCGATCGTTCGTGTTCGACCCGGAGACCTTCGCCGCCGATGATGCGTGGATCGGCCCGCGTGGGGTCGGTCAGTTCTTCCTGCCCAAGAGCCCCTACCTCGCCCTCGCGCAACAATGGATGCCGTTCGACGGGTTTATCTACGCACTCGCCGATGCGCCCGATCGCGTCGAAGAGGTCATGCGTGCTATCGACGATTCGTACGACTCGCTGTACGACAAGCTAACCGACTCCGATGTGCGTATCCTCAACTTCGGCGAGAATATCGCCGAGGCCTACCTGTCTCCACGCTACCTCGAGCACTATCTGCTGCCGTGGTACACGAAGCGATGTGAATGCCTGCGCAAGGCCGGGATATTCACGCATGTGCACATCGACGGGTACTTCCGATCTCTGCTGCCGTATCTTGCCGATCTTCCGTTCGACGGCCTCGAGGCGCTGACCCCCACGCCGCAGGGCGATGTATCGCTCGAGGAGATCGGGCAGAGTATCGGCGACAAGATCCTGCTCGACGGAATACCCGCGGTTTTCTTCCTTTCTCACCACCCCGGCGAACAACTCGAGCAGTGCGTAGATCAGCTGATCCGCGACTTTTCCCCGCGGCTCATTCTGGGGATCAGCGACGAGCTTCCGCAAGGCGGTGATGATGAGAGTTACCGGCGCCTCAAATGGGTAGCCGACCGATGCCGGGAGGCAAGTCCGGCCGGATGCTGCGACGAGTAGAAATCCGCCGCACAACGCATCGACCGATTTCAGCCTCGCCGCGCTCAATTCGTGCGTCGCGCCTTCAAAGCTCGAACACGTCGGCCTTGAACTGAAACAGCCGGACTCCTTCGTCCGGGAATCGCTCTTTGATCCGTCGAACCGCCTCCACGACCCGATCACCGCTCTCACGGTCACCGTAGAAGAGAAAGAGTACGTTCTCCTCCGGCCAGATATGATCGCCCCGGCGCTGACCGCTCGTTCCTACTCCATGCACGCCGGGGATACGGGTGTGCTGATCGAAGACGTTGAGGGCGGCGAACTCCTCGAGCAGATCCTCTTCGACGGCGCGGTTGGCAATTACCTCGGTGCGGATCAATCTGTTTCCTCCGCATGCGACTCGAAGCGCCGTTCGAGTTTTTGCCGCCGCTTGAGCGCCCGCTTCTCGTCGTTCCGGTTGAAGATTGCGTAGAGCGTCGGCACGAAGAACAGCGTCATGAGCGTGCTCACGCTCAGACCTCCGATAACCGTCAGCGCGATCGGCTGGATAAGCTCCGAACCCTCACCGCTGAGAAAAGCTACCGGTGTCAAGCCGAGTACGGAGGTCAGCGTCGTCATGAGAATCGGTCGCAGTCGGTTTCCGCCGGCGTCGATGCAGGCCTGTATCAGAGGGACTCCGCGCGCCCGCAGCAGATTCGTGTAGTCGACGAGGACGATTCCGTTATTGACCACGATTCCGACCAGCATGACAAGACCGACGGCCGTGAAAATCGTAAGGTTGATTCCGGCCCAGTCGTGAATACCGATGATCCCGATGAGCGCCAGCGGAATCGAGAGGAAGATGATGAACGGATCGCGGAACGACTCGAACTGGGCGGCCATGACCCCGAACACGAGAAGCAGGGCGACGATCACGATGCCGACGAACGTCGTGCCGTACTCAATGAGATCCTGCAACTCGCCGGAGAACTCGATCACTACCCCGTCCTCGGCCGGGATACGTTCCTCGATCAACGCGGCGATGCGCGGTTCGACCTCCGCCGCCGTGGCTCCGGGGGCGAGATTGGCGGTCAACTGCAGCTCACGCGCCTGACCGGCACGTTGTATGCTCACCGGCCCGGTAGTTCGGCGCAACTCGGCGACGCTCGAAAGCGGCACGCGTTCGCCGGCGGCGTTGTCCACGAAAATGCGGTAGATGTCAGGTACCTCGAGCCGGTCGGCCCCGTCGAGAATCAGCAGGATGTCGAGCTCGGTGCCGTCGACAGAGAGCTGCGACGCGGTCACCCCGTCGATGCTCGCACGTATTTCGCGTCCGATGCTTGCCATATCGAGACCGAGGGCGTACGCGCGATCGCGATCGACTCGAACATCGACCTGCGGCAGACCCTCAGCGAGATCGAGCTCCGGATCGACCGCTTCCGGAACCTCCGAAGCGATGATCGACCTGATCTGCTCGGCGATCTCGCGGATGCGTTCGAGATTGTTTCCACGGATTCGGATGTCGATCGGAGCTCCGCTTCCTGGCTGCATTCCCATCTGTCCGCTGCCGAAGCTGATGTCGGCACCGGGGATCTGTGCAAAATGCGGACGCAGGATTTCCTGGATCTCGCTCTGCGTCTCGATCCGCTGCTCGAACGGCGGCAGCGTTACGGTGATCGAAGCGCTGTGTGATTGCGTGCCTCCGAAGAATCCGCCTCCACCGACATTCAACACGATATCCTCGTAGCCTTCGATCTCGCGCTGGATTATCCGTTCCACCTCCTGCGTGACCTCTCGTGTCACCTGGAGACGGGTTCCAACCGGCAGTTCCACGCTGATATTCACCGAATCCTGCTCCTGCGTTGGGAGCAGTTGAAAACCGATTCGCGGAAGAAGGGCGAGGCTTCCGCCGAAGATAGCCATAACGACCAGGAGCGTGATCACCTTGTGGCGCAGCACACCCGCGAGAGCGAGCTTGTAGCTGGAATCGAGTGCGGTGAACATCCGGTTCAGCGACGAATCGAGCCTGCCGCGAACTCCGCGTGGTGCCCGCTGGGTCCGCGATGTGAGCGGGAAATAGCGACTCGAGAGAACCGGGACGAGGAAGATCGCGACCAGTAACGATGCGGAAAGCGATATGACGACGGTGAACGCCAGGCCGCTGAACAGCTCGCCGATGAAGTCGAGCTGAGCGCGAAAGAGAGCGACGGGGAGAAACACGCAGATCGTTGTAAGCGTCGAGGCAACGATCGCATTTATCATCTCCTGTGTTCCCAGAACCGCCGCCGGGCGCAACTTTGCACCCTTCTCGCGATATCGGTAGATGTTCTCGAGGATGACGATCGAGTTGTCGACGAGCATGCCGATTCCCAGCGCAAGTCCGGCGAGCGTCATGAGATTCAGCGTCAGCCCGGCGAAGTACATGAATGTGATTGTAATGATGATGGAGGTCGGGATGCTGACCGCCACCACCAGCGTCGCCTTCATACTGCGGAGGAAGAAGAAGAGCACGACGACCGCGAGCAAGCCGCCGCCGATCGCCTGCGTAGAGACGGTCTGGAGCGAATTGCGAATGAGATCGGTTGTATCGCTGATCACCTCCAGGCCGACATCCGCAGGGAGTGCGCGGTTGATCGACTCCAGCTCCGCACGGACGGCATCGGCGGCGTTGACCGAGTTAGCGTCGCTCTGTTTCTGGACGGAAAGGGAAACACCGGGCTCCCCATTTATGTATACCGCGCTCGTCTCCCCGCGAAAGCCTTCCTCCACCGTCGCGATATCGGCCAGTCGCACCGGAACCTGGATCGGCGTGCGACCCGGCCGCTCGACCGTCGATTGCGCGATCACCGCTCGGCGCAGCTCGTCTATCGACTCGAAACGGCCGGCGGTCTCGACGATGTACTCGGTCTCGCCCTCGGCGAGACTCCCCCCGGAAAGCTGCACGTTCTGCGACTGTAGTGCCTGCTGAACCCTGCCGAGCGTCAGCCCGTATGCGTCGAGACGGTCGCGTCGGACGTCGGCCCTCACGACGCGGGTGCGACCGCCGGAGATGGACGTCTGTGCTATGCCGGGAAGCTGTTCGAGCGCCGGCTGCACGATATCTTCGGCGAGCTCGCGCAGCTCTTCGGGGCTGCGGTCGCCGGCCATGCGCAATTGCATGATCGGAATGAGTGACGGATCGAAGCGGAATATGCTGGGAGTCCCGGCGTCATCGGGCAGGGCGTTTCGTACGAGCTCCAGCCGGTCACGCACCTCGTTCGTCGCCGCGTCCATGTTTGTGCCCCAGGTGAACTCGAGAATCACCTGGCTCTGACCGCGTGACGAGGTCGACGTGATCTCGTTGAGATTGCTCACGTTACTGAGCGTCCCTTCGAGCGATCGGGTGACCGTTCGCTCCACCTCTTCCGGGCTTGCCCCCTCGTAGTTCGTGGAGATCAGCAGTACCGCCGGATCGATTTCGGGAAAGAGATCGAGCGGGAGATCGGAGGTGGTGTATATACCGAATGCGGTCAGCAGGACGAAGATGATGAAGAATGTCGTCGGTCGGTTTACGATGGTTCGAGTCAGCATCAGTCCTCACTCGCTTCCGCGGAATCGATCACGTTGAGCAGGCTTCCCGGTTGCACGAGGTTCTGGCCGCGGACGATGACCCGATCACCGGCCGAAAGCCCCTCGCGAATCTCCACACGGCCGCCGGACTCAACGCCGGTGGTCACATCGCGGCGTTGCGTGCGATCGTCGCTGTCGGCGACGTACACGTACGTCTCCCCTCCGCGACGGAGTACCGAGCGCTGCGGCACCGTGATCGCGTCGGGACGGTCGTCGACGATCAGGTCTATGCGAGCGAACATGCCCGCCCGGATGCGCCCGTCGTTGCGCGTGAAACGCAGCGTTGTTTCGAGCGACCGGCTGCCGGCATCGAGCACGGGTGCTACTCGAGATACCCGGGCCTCGAGGGTGAGATCCGGATACGCGGCGAGCTGTACGTTCGCGCGCTGTCCGACTGTCAGCGTTCCGATGCGCCGTTCGGGAACGAACGTGGTGATTTCCAGATCGGCGGTGGTGGCGACTCGTGCGATCGGCTGCTGCTGGGTAACCTCCGAACCTTCGCGCGCGGCGATCTGAACGACGGTGCCGTCGATCGGCGATTTTACCGGGTTCGGTGCAAAGCGCTGACCGGGTCGTGACGGGTCGACGACTGCAATCTCCTGATCGCGGCGTACGCGATCGCCGATCTCGATGTGCAGCTGGTCCAGTCGGCCGGCTTGCTCGGGCATTATTTCGACGGTCCGTGTCGGCTCGATTTCCCCGGTGAGGTAGATCGCGTCGCGGATGCCGGTCGCTTCGGCGACTTCGATTTCCACTGCGACGCGCTGCTCGTCTTCATCGGCCTCGATCTCCGGCATGAGATCGGACGGCGAGCAGGCGATCAGCCCGGCGAGGGCGATAGAGACGACGACGGCGGTTCGACCGCCACGGCGTAGTTGGCTCATCATCCTCCATAAGGTACTCATTCGTCGTTCTCCTGAATTTCGTCAATCGGTGTATCGAGTAGATGTCCGAGCTCGACGAGCGCTTCACGGTAGTTGAACTGTTCGCTGAGCAGTTCCAGCCTCGCATCCAGGAGATCGATTTCGGCGTCCCGCACTTCCGAAATCGTCCTGAGCCCGGCCTCGTAGCCTTCGGTCGCCAGCTCGTACGCGCGCTCGGCAAGCTCCACGTTCAGCTCGAGTGAATTGAGTGTCTCCGTGGTAATCTCCAGTGTCTCGACCAGCGCCAGGAGTTGGCTCTCCACCCCGTCTTCGACCTGTCTCACACGCAGACGCGCCTGTTCGATCTCCTGCTCGCGCTCGTAGATCTGCGTGCGGGTGGAGGAGCGGGGTAGAAGCGGGTCGATCGGCACTCTTACGGTCACGTTGAACGAGCCGCTCTGCTGGCTCCAGAGATCGAGGTCGAAGAGGTCATCGCTGAACGGATCTCCGTCGAGTGTCGGATCGACGTTGAAGCCGAGGGTGAGCGTCGGGTAGAGCTCCGACCGGGTCAACTCTCCGGCGGTTCGCAGCTGCGCGATCGCGCGTCGTGCGGCGGCCACATCGGCATTCCGCCCGGCAAAACGCAGGAGCTCGGACTCCTCGCGAAGCGGGGCGGGCTCGATTCCGATATCGCCTTCGAGGAGCAGTTCCTCGTCGGGCGGGACGCCGATCGTCAAGGCGAACTCGCGAATCGCCATCGAGTAGCCTTGCTGCCGGCGTCTCAACGCGGGTCGCTGGTTTTCCAGCGCTACCTGCGTGGAGAGCAGCACGAACTCATCGATGAATCCGGCATCGTAGTCCTCCTGCACTTCGGCGTAGCGCTGCTCGGCCTCCTCCAATCTGCGTTCGGCGAGCGCGATCTGTTCCTGCTGCAGGAGCAGCTCGTAAAACGCCAGGCGAATGTCACGTTCGGTCTCCCGGCGGGCTTCCCGCAACTCCATCGTCGCAGCCTCCAGCGCCTGCTCGCGGGATCGCATGTTGTAGATCATCGCGCGGGTGAAGGTGAAACTGATATCGATACTCGTGCGGAGATTCCAACGCGGCGGGTCTTCGGGCTCGTCGTCACCGAGCAGCGGCGCGATGCCGGGAGCCTCTTCGAAGAGCTCTGCGAACGGATCGGTCGGCTCAACGTTCGGCCGCGCCAGCGTTGCCTGTGCGCTGATCTGCGGCACGAAGACATTCCAGCGATCGGAATAGTTGCGCTCCTCGATCATTCTCGCAAGCTCCTGCGTGCGGATTCCCAGGTTGCGCTGCAGTGCGATCTCAACCGCCAGGTCGGCGTCGAGCTGAAGCGGTTCGGCTGCCAGCGGAGCAGTCGCCACGGCCACCGTCACGGCGACGAATACGGCGGTTCGGCGGATCGAGTTGGAGGTGGATTGTAAAAGCATTACGCAAAGCAATATAACAGATGAGCCGATCGTCGGAACCACCTGCGAATATAACATTCGATAAAAGTTGCATGTGCGAACGGAAGATTCCGTTTGGCGCATTTGGACTTCGTCACGTATCTTCGGCTCATGAACATCAAAAGAAAACATCTAACGATTGCTCCGGTTGTTGCCGCTGTTTTCCTCGTTGCCGGCGCCACGGCCGGTTTCGCTGGCCCACGCCATGGCCGCTCGGATGACGAGACTGCCGGCCGAATCCAGCAGGAACTCTCGGCTATCGTAGAGGATGAGGGGAGTACCCGGCTCGGTGACCTGAGCGTCGACGATCTCATGGAGCTTGCCGGTAGACTCAGCGTCCGGGAGCAGGAAGGCCGCTATGTCGAGCGCATGAGACGACGCTCGTTCTTTCTTCCGGGACTTGGACAGTTCGGTACCGACGATCCATTGGAGGGGTCACTCTTTCTCGGCGGACACATCGCGCTGAAAGCCGGTACGCTCGTCGGCTCGTACGTGCTCCTTCCCGAGTCGGTGAAGATCGGGGGCGACGGCCTGGACTACTTCGGCGACTCCTTCTCCGATATTCGCAGTGCGTGGGGAAATCTGAGTTTCTCCGATGTTCTCCCGTCGCTCGGCGTACTCACCGGAGGCACTCTGTTGCAGACCGCCTATCGCTTCTGGGCGGCCGGTGACGCCGGCAACCGTGCGAGGCGAAACATCGAGGATGGTACGGTTCAGTTCGAGCCGCAGCCGCTCAAGTTCGTCGGAGACCAGCTCGGTTTCGGTGCAACGATCAGGTACTGAGAGAGAACGAGGCACAGGCGGCCGGCGTCGGCACCGCTGTCCGCCGCCTGTGGCAGTGCGCGGCTCATCTCGCTACACTATATAGGTAGTGAGTATTCGGCTAAAGATTATCCTCATCGTCGTTCCACTCCTTATCCTGGCGATGACGCTCGTCGCGGTATCGTCGTTTCTCGTCGCGAGCGATGCGGTTGCCTCGGTGACCGAGGATTTCCTGCGCTTCAAGGCGCGGCAACTGCGGCTGTACGCCGACGGGCAGTGGGAGATTCTCG
>PUOG01000302.1 GCA_003552745.1 Spirochaetaceae bacterium | reverse complement strand
CCCCTATCCATTCCTCGAGCGGTTCGCTCGGGTACTGCAACTCAAGATCGGTTGCAAGCTGTTCGCCCGCCGTCTTCCAGTTAGCCGCGGCACTGCGTTCGACGTGGCGTCGGAGCACTGCGGGCAATCGGACCACGATCGGCGAGCCTGAACGCTTGCGGGCTCGTAGCCATGCCCTACACGTGACTTCCTCAAGCTCGGTGTCGGCGAAGACATGCGCCAGCGCTTCAAGCCCGGCAACGTCTCCGGCAGCTTCGAGCGTTTCCACGGTATCGGCTACCGAGGCGCGGTCGACCGCCACGGTTCCCGCAATCGTGAGAGCCGAAGCATTCCCGTCGGACATTCGGTTACGCATTGCGTACCTCCTGTGCCGACGACTAACAGCCGGTATGCCGACGAGTTGCCGACGAGTAGGGGCCTTCCGGCTCCATGCCGTTTCACTGCCGGTCGGGTAACTCTTTACCGTTCCGGTAGTTATGTTGCGGCAGAGTGGACTTGAACCACCACGGGCCATCGGCCCACTAGCCCCTCAAGCTAGCGCGTCTACCAATTCCGCCACTGCCGCTCAGGTAGATTAGTTCTTCGTCGGATTGTTTGCGGAGAATACCGCACTCGGATCGAGTCTGTCAATACAACACATTGAACGCTGAACGGGCGTGGGCCCGTTCAGCGTCGTGTTGCCGAGTACGTAATGTATGCGCTCGTGATCTGATCAGAATCCGCCGCCTGGTTGCTGGTCCATTCCGCGATCCTGCATGATCTCCTGAGCCAACTCGTTCAGCTCCTGAGAGAGCTCCGGATCCTGCGGAATTGCCTGCGCGAGGAGGTTGAATCGTTCTACGTCCAGTTGCTGATCGGCAACGGCCTCCTCCATCTCGTCGGCGGCGTCGATTTCTATCGCTTCGATCTCTTCGAGCGCATCGTCAAAGGCGACCTGCTCGTCGTCGTCTACATCGACTTCGCCCATCTCCGGGGCCATCTCCCCTTGATAGATCTCCTGAAAGCGTTCGATGCTCAACGGTGAATCGTCGATGATTTCCTGCACGTCTACCTGAGCGTCCTGTTGGATCATCTGTACGTCGACGAGCGCCTCGGCAAAACGTTCTAGTTCGCCATCCTCAAGGTCCACGTCGGGAGCTTCCTGCTGCATTCCCGGCATCTCCGGGTCCATTCCCGGATCATCGGGATCCTCCTGAGCGACTGCGAAGCCGCCGGTCAGAAGCGCGATAACTGCTATCGATGTCAATACGTTTCGTAGTCTCACTGTAGCTTCTCCTTCCCCATTCAAGGGGTTTCAGCAAGTGTCTAACGGCAAGGATAGTGACGGGGTATCAATCGGTCGGGAAGAGTCTATGAAGATTCTGTCAAGATTCCCGAAGCTGCCAGTCGGCCAGAACCGCACAGGAGACCTTACCATCACGGTCGTTATGCACGGTTTGAAATGTGCGCGCGTCTCGATCGGATCGACCGCAATAACCGGACACACTGAGCGTGTCACCGATTTCGCATTCGCGTAGGAAATTGATCGAGAGGGTTCGCGGTCGGAAATGGATGAGCCAATCATCGGGGAGCGAGTCGACGGTCCATTCAAGATACTTCGCGCTGTTCGCGTGGCGCTGCACGTCGATGTCGCTATAGCGGACGCGATGGGCGCGCGTATCGAGTGTGTTTTCGAGATGAGCAGAATCCGCAGAGGTTGCATCCAGCTTGGCCGGCGGCTCGTCGTAGTTGCCCGGATTCAGAGGAATATCCTGGGACTCGATGATTGGGCCCGGTTTCCGGGGTCGTCGTTGTTCGGTGTCGAGTACGAGCCACGCGCTGTTGGCGCGCAGCACCTCGCGTTCGTTTTCGTCATACAGGCAGTATTCGCGCATGGCGAAGAGTCTGTGTGTACCGGTTGGCCAGGTCTCCAGACGGACCGACTCGCCCCACGCCGGAAGTCGTGTGATATCGGCTGTGAGACGCGAGAGGACCCATAGAAGAGACTTTTCACTTAGATCGGTATATCCGAACCTCAGCGCCTCCGCATGCTTCCATGCGCTCTCCTGCATCATCTGCAGCATCGCGTGCGGATAGAGATGGCCGGAGATGTCCGCCCAATAGGATCCGACCTCGAACACTTCGTGCCAGGTGGGCGGAATAGATGTCGCCACGTCCGTTTCCATGCTATATCTCGCGAAGGAGCAGCTCGAGCTCGTTGACCCTGCCGCGAAAGACATCCATGGCGGTTTCGATCGGCTCCGGTCTCGACATATCCACACCGGCAACTTTCAGGCTTTCGATCGGGAACCGTGATCCACCCGATTTCAGGAAATCGAAATAGTCGCTGAGCTCGGAGTTTCCGCCTTCGAGGACACGCTTGCTGAGACTGATTGCCGCACTTATTCCGGTAGCATACTTGTACACATAGAACGCCCTGTAGAAGTGCGGAATCCGGAGTCCTTCCAGATCGGCCATCTCGTCGATCACCGCGTCCGCCCCGAAGTACTTGTCGAGCAGCTTCCGGTAGGCCGAGCGCAGACTATCGACGGTGAGCGGAGTCCCGGACTCGACCATGAGGTGGGTCCGGTGCTCGAATTCTGCGAACATGGTCTGGCGGAAGAGTGTAGATACGATGTCGTCTATATGCTTGTTGATGAGATAGGCGCGAACACGGGGGTCGTCGGCGCTATCGAGCATGTGCTTGAGAAGTAGCTGTTCGTTGAAGGTAGATGCAACTTCCGCCTCAAAAATCGTGTAATCGTAGTGTGGGAAAGGGTTGCTGCGCACGGAGTGCCATGAGTGCATGCTGTGGCCACCCTCATGTGCGAGCGTGAATACGTGCCGGAGGACATCATCTCGATAGTTCATCAGAATATACGGGTCGCCGACAAAGCTACCGGCGCTGAATGCTCCGCTGCGTTTTCCTTTGTTTTCATACCGGTCGACCCAACCACCGAACAGTCCCTCTCGCAGTGTCTTCGTATACTCCTCGCCGAGAGGCGCGAGCGCCTCGGTGATGAGATCGACAGCCTCTTCATAGCTGTGCCGAACGTCGATATCGGGGACCAAAGGTACGTGGGTGTCGTACACTCGGAAATCCGGGATGCCGAGAGTCTTCTTTCGCAGGGCGTAATAGCGTTGGAGCGTGCCGAGATTCTCCCCGACCGTTGCGAGCAGGTTGTCGTAGACCGACTCCGGCACGTCGTCGGGGAAGAGCGCGGCTGCCCGGCTGTTCGGGAAACGGCGGGCGCGCGAGCGATACACATCGAGCTGGACGCTGCCGGCATAGAGCGAAGCGAGAGTGTTCTTGTGCGCCTCGAAAACCTCATAGAACTGGTTCCACGCGCGCTCGCGGATCTGGCGGTCAGGATTCTGCATGAAGCTCGCGAGGGTCGAATGGCTCAACGGTTTCGGTCCGTCCGGTGTGTCAACTTCGCCGAACTCGAAGTCGACATCCGTGAGCGCACTGAATGTCTTTTGTGCGGTCTGGTTCGCCTCCGACTGCATTGCCATGAGACGTTCTTCGGCTTCGCTGAGCACGTGAGGCTTCATACGTACGAGCTTGCGGAGCTTTATCCGGTAGTCGGCGAGTCGCTCATCCTGCAAGAACGTGTCGAGGAGTTCGGAATCAATCGCCTGGATCTCCGGCTCGAAGAAGCTGGAGGCGGTAGAGGCGTCGCTGGCAGCCTTCATGAACCGCGCGAAACGATCCTGATTGGTCGAGTCTCCAGCGTCTTCGGAGTAGCGCAGTTGCGCGTAGTAGCCGAGTCGTTCGCCGAGCATTTCGAGTTTCGACAGGTACTCGAGACACGCGTGCAGTCTTTCGACCGACTCCCCGAGCGTGCCTTTGAATGATGTGACTCCGTCGATCATCCCGGTGAACTCTTTGAGTCCGTCCTCCCAGGATGCATCGTCCTCGAAGAGTCTGGAAAGATCCCATTTGTACTCAGCCGGAACTTCACTGCGTTCCGGTATCGTTGCTGTGTTCGTCGCTGACATTATCGGGTTACTCCGCGAGCACAGTACGCAGACCGGCTCGGTGACGTCAAGAAGAGCTACGCGTCGGGGCGGCACATTGTCTGCAAAGCGGCCAAAAGGGCGCGTGTGGCTCGGCCGCGGTGGCTGATCCGATGTTTTTCTGCATTCGAGATATCGGCGACGCAACAATCGCGATCGGGAAGGCGAAAGATAGGATCGTAGCCGAAGCCGCCGGTGCCTTCCGACGGAGCGTGAGCTATCTCGCCGTAGAGCCGCCCTTCTGCAACGGCGATGCGGCCGTCGACGCAGACGCCGGTCATGCAGCATGTGTAGTGGGCTCGGCGGTCTTCGACGTCGGTGAGTTCCTCGAGCATCAAACGAATCTGTTCAGTTGATTCGAGCTTCGTGCCGTCGGAACGCATGCCGTAGCGCGCGCTGTAGACACCCGGCGCACCGCCAAGTGCGTTGACGCAGATCCCTGAGTCATCCGCGATAACCGCATCGATTCCGTACTCCCTGTAGCCGCGGGTGCCGACTTCTTCGGCTAAGGCCCGCGCTTTGCCGAGCGCGTTATCGAGGAATGAGGAGCCGGTCTCCTCAAACTCGGAGCTGACTGCGATATCGCCCGGTACCACGACTGTGTGCGGGGAGCAGATCTCGCTCATTTCCCGCTTCTTGTGCTCATTCGCGGTGCTTAGGAGAAGTGTCAGGTGCATGACGCGATAATACCCCGGCAACGGGTGCAGTACCAACACGGTGCTACGGTGCCCGGTGCACGATTCCGCTCAGTATTTCGCGCGCCTTTGTGACTCCCGAATCGACCGATCCTTTCGGTACGCCGAGAAGCTCGGCGATGTCGTAGTTGCTTGGACGAAGATTCACGCGCTCGGCCTCCATCGAAGTCTTGCGGTAGGAGTCGTTCACCCGATGGACTCGCCGTCTCAAACGACTTCTTTGGACGGGATCCGATTCCAACTCGAGACGATACTCGATCTCTCGAAGGCGTTCGAATAGCAGCTGTTGTTTCTTCCGTATGCCGGCCAACCGCTTGCGCCGATGGGCGCAGCGGCCGGTCAACAGCACTCTGCAATGGGTGAGCCAATCCACACCGACATTGCACATCGAGGCGATGCGTGGCAACTCGGTTTCTCGTACATCGCAGATCGCCTTCAAACAGAAAAAAAGCAATCCGGCGTTCCGTGCGTTAAACCCGCGCAAATAACGTCTGAGCTCGTCGGGCAATTTGTGACCCGGCGGTACTCGTGGGTGCGAGTCATCGTCGGCGGGGCAGGGTAGTTGCGAGGTTGCTCGTCCGCTCGGAATTGACGGTAATCCGTTGTCGGAAAGAAGCGCGGACGGCTCTGCAAGCTCAAGCGACGGAGTGAGCTCGCTCCAGACAATGAAATCGTATTCAATCTTCTGACATATCGCTTTCCGTCTGCACACCCGGAGAAAGCTCTTCAGTTTCCAGCGCATGCATGATGCCAGGTAGTGCTCGAACGGTACGTCCCGTGGTTCGTATCGACGAATCATTCGGTCGATCTCCGGCATCATGTACAGTAGAAACTCCCCGCGGGTGTCTTCATCGAGTCCGTGCCGCTTGTCGGGATAATCATACACGATCATCGATATCCGACGATGGACCTCGTCGAGTCCGAGGCCGGAGTTCTTGTATCGTAGCACCGCCTGCGTCAATGCGCTCATCGGCATCCTCCCCCAATTGAGTTGTGCTCAAGGAGGTATCTCTAATGCAAAGATCGTGCCGGCAGTTTCGTACGCCGGGAACTCCTCCTTTGGTGGGAGATTTCGGTGTGATGTTTGGGTCGATGATCACGTCGATCGGTGATCGAGCGGAGACAGAAGCCGAAAAACGCGCTATACGCGCTAACATGCGGATTTGCGCATTTACATAGATTTACACTTGCTGCTGGTCCCTGAAGGGCTACCGGCTTTCAGCGTGAGCGGCAGTTGCCCCATCGGCGAATGCACCGTCGAACGCTTCTACCACTCGGGGTAGAAGCTGCTCGTACGTCCCCTCGGCGAGAAAGCCGGCCGCATTGCGGTGTCCACCGCCACCGAATCGTTCGGCGACCGATCGAACGTCGACGCGGTCACGTGAGCGCAGACTTCCTGTGCAGCGTTCCGGCGATTCCTGGCGAAGGTATATGAGCGCTTCGCAGTCGCCGATCGCGAAAATAAGCTGGTAAAATGCATCGGAGTCGCGGTTCTCCTTCCCGACCGCCTCGGTATCCGCCATCGTCTCCCATGTTGCGAGTAACCTCCCGCCGTGATATGCCTGAAGGCGCTCGAGCAACGTAGCGATGAGCCGGCGCGACGCGAGTGTACGCCCGCCGTACATCCATTCGTGGGCGGT
>PUOG01000118.1 GCA_003552745.1 Spirochaetaceae bacterium | reverse complement strand
TTCTTGAAGGAGCTCAACGACACCGACGAGCCGGTTAAGCGGCTCGATCCGGCGGCGATCGCGCGACTCGAACGGTACGAGTGGCCGGGGAACATTCGAGAATTGAAAAATCTCGTGGAACGGATTATCATCATGACTGACGAACAGGTGGTTGGAGCCGACGCGATTGAGAACCTGCTTGGTCAGGTTGGGGGGCGCCGGAAATCCGACATATTCGATGAGTTCGACGGGAAGAGTTTAGGGCATGCCCGAGACGAGTTCGAGCGGCGCTACCTTGAACGCAAACTCGCCGAGCACGATTACAACATAACCCGGACTGCGGAGGCGCTCGGAATTTACCCGAGTAATCTGCATGGGAAAATAAAGAAGTTTGGGATACGGATCGAGCGATGAAGAATCTGACTGCGCGCCAGAATCAGGTGCTCACGTATATCGCGGACTACATTCGATCTCACAACTACCCGCCTACTCATCGCGAAATCTCGGAATACCTCGGAATATCGGTCAAAGGAGCGTATGATCACGTTAAGGCGCTCCAGAAGAAGGGCCGAATTCAGTGCAATGACAATCGATCCCGAACGATCGAGCTTGTCCAGAGTGACGAACACGTCGAGGACGACGACCAACCTCGTGTGGTCGATGTCCCACTCCTCGGGAATGTCGCCGCCGGTGTTCCCCTTCTATCCGAAGAGAACTTCGAGGGCTCTATCAGCGTTCCTGCCGGCATGATCGGCAACGGTCGACACTTCGCGTTGAACGTCAGCGGCGAAAGCATGGTGGATGCGGGGATATTCTCCGGTGACATCGGAATCTTCGTTCAGCAACCGACGGCGAATAATGGTGAGATCGTAGTGGCAATGGTCGACGATGCCGTGACGCTGAAGCAATTCTATAAGGAAAAGAATCGCATCCGCTTACAACCGGCGAACGACGCGTTTCGCCCGATCTACTCGCAGAACGTTCGCGTACTCGGCAAGCTCGTTCATCTGCTGCGCTCGTATGTCTGAGCGGCGAACGACGAAGTCATCCGGCGGAGTGCTGATTCTGCTGGGACCCGAGCTCGGGGAGAAGCGCAAACAACTGCAGAACCTCATGGACTCGGTGACCTCCAAGGGAGGTGAGGTTCACCGCTACTACGCCTTCGACTGTGACATTCTTGAGGTGGTCCAGACACTCCGAAACGGCTCGCTATTCGGCTCGCAACGACTGGTGGTGATTCAGTCGGCGGAGAGCATCAAGCGGGCGGAGGCTGTCGATGCACTTGTTGCGTATCTGAAGGCGCCGGCCCCGGATGCGAGACTCGTGCTCGAGAGCGATGAGATTCGAATCAATAAGAAGCTCATGAATGTCGCCGGACAGTCGGCGACCAGAATCTTCTGGGAGATGTTCGATAACCAGAAGTCCGGCTGGATCAACTCCTACCTTCGCCGGCGTGGGAAGCGAATCGGGGCGGAGGCAATCGAGTATCTCCTCGATCTGGTTGCGAACAACACCGAAGAGATGGCCCGCGCCTGCGATGCGCTCGCGCTTGTCAGCGGTGATCGCGAAGAGATCGATGTCGAGACGATTGATGCGTTTATCTACCACAGCCGGGAGGAAAACGTCTTCACCCTCTTCGACCGTATTGGCGAACGCGACCTGGAGGCTGCGCTCGAGAGCCTGCATGCGATCCTGCTCTCCGGACAATCAAATGGTGTCGGCCTGCTTGCCGGCCTGGTCTGGCAGTTCGAGCGGCTCCTGGAGTTTCGACGAATGCTTGACCGCCGATACAGCGGCCAGGAGGCGTTCACCGCGCTCAAGATCCGCGGAAAACGTGCGCAGCGCAATCTCCAGCGCGCGGCGGAAGCGTACACAGCCGAGAGCCTCGAACAAGTCATAACGCGGCTCGTTGAAGTCGATGAAGTGCTGCGAAGCGTGCACTCGCGGTGGCATGCGACGCAGCTCGAGCTCTTTCTCTATGATGTGATCGTCGCGGACGGGTATCACCCCGAGCGTGAGCGACGCGAGATGGGAAGCTACCTGTAGCGCCGGCGGGAACGGCCACCGACGGGAACGCGTGAGTACCGCCCCTCGAACTCGGCTTATCCTGCCGGAGGCCTATCCTACCGGTTGGTTATTCGCTCGGCGACTCCGCCGAGAGCGTATCCACGACCGACTGCGCAACTCGTCCCGGAAGTCCGGTGCGAGCCGACAACTCAGCAGCACTGTGGCGAGCGATCTCCCCCGGCGAGCCGAACTCTTCGAGCAGCCGTTTCAGCCGCTTCGGCCCGAGACCCGGCACCCCCTCGAGGACGGTCATCGCAAGCTCTTTCGCCTGCTTGCCGGCCCGCCGCGAGGTCGCAAAGCGGTGTGCCTCATCACGTACGTACTGAAGTATCTTCAACGGCGGGGCACCCTTCGGCAGCGTAACCGGTTCGCTTCGACCGGGAAGAAAGATCTCCTCATTGCGTTTGGCGAGTCCGACGACCGGGATCGCGTCCATCTCGAGCGACTCGAGAATTTCCCGAGCCGCCGCAACCTGTCCTTTCCCGCCGTCGACCAGAATGAGATCGGGTGTAGCAGATCCCTCGTTGCGCACCCGGCTATACCTGCGGGCGATCACCTCGCGCATCGCCTCGAAGTCGTCTATACCGCCGTCGAGGGTCCGCAGATTGAAGCTCCGGTAACGCGAAGTATCCGGCACGCCGTTGTGAAACGATACCAGCGAAGCGACCGGATGCTTGCCGCCAATATGAGCGATGTCGAACCCTTCGATTCGGTACGGTGTACCCGGCAGTTGCAGAGTGTCGCGCAGCTCCTCGAGCGCCGGCAGGTTTCCGCTGTCGCGGATGCGCCGTTCGAGGTCCTGTCGGGCGTTCTCGGTTGCCATGTTTATGATGGAAGCCGCGCGGGCGGCCGCCGCGTCGGTTACTTCGACCGCCTCGCCGGGGGCCGACGCACCCGCTGCCGTATCGATCGATACCTCGGCTCCGAGCTCCTGGCGAAAGAACGTCGACAGCTGCTCCCAATCGACGTGCATCGGCAGGAAGAGCCGGGCAGGCGGCTTCCGCACATGCGAGTAGTACTGCAGGACGAACTGCAGGAGGTCTTCCTCCTCGCCGGCGAAGACGTCCGTGCGGAACATATCGCTGCCGATGAGCTTTCCCCCGCGCATCTGGAACACCACGAACGTCGCCATCTGGTCGTGACGCGCCACTCCGACGAAATCACGCACATCGGGGTCGTTATCGATTACCTGCTGTTCGTGAGCTAGATTCTCGATCGCCTGAATCGTGTCACGTAGACCGGCCGCACGCTCGAAATCGAGTCGACGACCGGCGTCGTGCATCTGCTCGGTCAACTCGTGAATCAGCTCCTCCCGTTCCCCGCCGAGCAGCCGCTTGATGCGCTCGACGTTCGAGAGGTATTCGGCGCGCTCGGTTTTCCCGGCGCAGACGGCAGTGCATCGACCCATGTGATAGTAGAGACATGGACTCGGCCGCTTTCTAACCGGTCCGCGGCACTTGCGCAGAGGAAAGAGCTGTTCGATCAGTTCGAGATATGCGTCGATGCTCGAAACGTTCGTGTACGGCCCGTAGTAGGTTGATCCATCGTGCACCACGCGCCGGGTACGAAAGACCCGGGGATACTCCTCGTTCGTTACGCGTATGACGGGATAGGTCTTCCCGTCTTTCAGGTTGATGTTGTAGCGCGGCTGATGCTTCTTGATCAGCGAGTTCTCGAGCAACAGCGCCTCGTACTCGTTGCGGCAGACGATGTGCTCGATCGCGGCGACCCGGCTTACGAGTACCGCCGTCTTGGGGTCCTTCCGACCGGAGAAGTAGCTACGTACCCGATTGCGCAGATTCAACGCTTTTCCAACGTAGATGGTGCTGCCGGACTCATCCTTCATGATATAGACCCCGGGCTTCGTCGGAAAATGACGCAGTGAATGTCTAATTTCTCCAACAGAAATTGATGTTTCGTTTCCGGTGCCGTTCAAGTCTGCTTTTTCTCCGCTCATACGTGCCGATATCTTCAATATAGGACTATGCACGCAATCGATGAAGCACCCAAACCGCTCATTTGCCCGCTTCTACTCGCGGTGATCGTTCTTTCGCTCCACTTTGCCGCTCCCATGGCGGTCGGGGCGCTCGAGCGTGAGATCGTCGTCGGCGGTACGGCCGGTTGGAACGACGTACAGCTTGCACGAAACGTCACCTTCCGGCCGGGGCGGCGCGATCTCGACGTGGCCGTGCTCCATGATACCGCCTACCTTCCGCGGGCAACCACCGATCTTCTGCTTCAGTTCGACGGTGCCTCCGCCGAGGATACGGCCGGGAACTACAGTGTGCGCGAAAGCGATATCGATTTCACCGCGCGAAACGCGCAGCGGGGAGCGTACGCTGCCCGTTTTCTCGGATCGGAAACCGGTATTGCTCTGACCGGTGGTCCGCTCGCCGCATTTCGCCCCGGCAGGGTATGGGACAGCTTTGCGGTCGAGTTCTGGATGTATCCCTCCCGGGTACACGACGGCGAGCAAATCTTGCGTTGGCGGGGCGGGAGAGAGGTGGAGGGAGATCTGCTCGATCAGCGGGTCTCGGTCGATATACATCGGGGTCGCTTGAGATGGCGCTTCGAGAACATCTTCATTCTGCCTGACTTCGCGCCGCACGAGATCAAACTGAGCTCAGCACGCGAAATTGTCCCCGACCGTTGGAGCCATCATCGCCTCGAGTTCAACGCCGAAAACGGCATGCTCGAGTATACGATCGACGGCGAACCGGTAGCGATCGAGTATGCTACCGATAGCGGCGAACCGGGAGACTCGGTACGTCTTGCTCACCTTGGCGGAGACGGAACGGGAGTGCTTCGTATCGGCGCCGGATACAGCGGACTGCTCGACGAGTTCCGGGTTCAGGAGTTTGAACCGGTCGAGTCGGTGCTCGACGAGTATTCGGAGGGAGCCGGAATACTCACCACGCGTGCGTTCGACCTCGAACGGAGCGGCGCAACGCTCCGGTTTATCGATCTGGAGACGCTGGAACCGGATAACACCGAGAGTGCGCTCTTCATGCGAACCGGCGATGCAATCGATCGTTTCGGCGCACCCGACGGCGATTGGGAACCGGTGGAGTTGACTAATCGTTCGGTGCGCGACCGTCTGCGGCGGTTCGTTCAGTTTCGCATTGAGCTCTTTCCCGACGGCCGGCTATCGGCGACCCCCGAGATAGAGCGCCTTGTCATGCGCTATATTCCGAACAGGCCGCCCGGTCCGCCGGGGCGAGTGCGCGTTACCGAGGGCGACGGCCGGCTGGCCCTCTCCTGGAGTCGCGCCCCGGGAGTCGACGTAAAGGGTTACCGCGTTTACTATGGGACAAGACCGGGTGAGTACTTCGGCGACGACGCCGCCGAGGGGCCCTCTCCGGTAGACGTTGGCGACACGACGTCGTTCGAGTTGAGTGGTCTGGAGAACGGGCGATCCTACTATATGACCGTCGTGGCGTACGACGAGGTGAACGACGGCGAAGGCATCGAGGCCGAGGAGGTCCGGGGAAGACCCCGCCGTCGGTGAAGGATAGATGCAGTGACGAAGGCAGAGCTGGAAAAACGACGCGAAGAGCTGAGCAAGGTTTTCTCGCGCGCTGCTAAGGCGCTCAAGATCGGCGACGTCGATGTTGCCGAGCAGCTTGCCCAGCGGCTTACCCGGGAGCTACCGAGCCGAGCGCAGGTCCATCTGCTCATGGGCTGGGTGCAGAGTGCCGCCGGTCGCCACGAACGTGCGGCTCGTTCCTATCGTCGTGCGACGGACCTCGAACCGGACAACGTCGAGGCGCTGAACAACCTCGGAGTCGCCTATCGCAACATCGGACGCTATTCGGATGCTCTGGTCGCCGTCGAGGGTGCGCTCGAACGGGCGCCTGACCGCGCCGACGTCTACTACAATCTCGGAAACATACACAAAAGCCTCGGGAATATCGAGGATGCACGCGAAGCGTACGAAAAAGCGATCGAGCTCGATCCCGAGCTGGTCATGGCGTACAACAACCTGGGAACGCTTCTCGAACAGGAGGGTGAGCTCGAAGCAGCCGTTGAGGTCTTTCAGAGAGGTCAGACTGTCGATCCGCATCATCCGAAACTGCATTACAACCTCGGTATTGCGCTGGAGAAGCTGAACCGTCTCGACGAAGCCGGACGCGAGTATCAGGAGAGCCTCACCCGCAGGCCGGGGTGGACCGACGCGCTGAATAACCTCGGTATCGTGTATCAGAAGATGGAGCGGCTCGATGATTCGCTCGATGCGTTCAACGAGATCCTCGACCTGCAGCCGACGAACGCGACGGCGATGAACAATGCCGCTACCATTCTGGTACAGCAGG
>PUOG01000137.1 GCA_003552745.1 Spirochaetaceae bacterium | reverse complement strand
GCCTTTTGCTTTCCTTCAACAATGATGTACGCACCCTTGTTGAAGTTAACCATGGATAGTTGCAGGGAATTATTCATCATCCAGCCCGCGAGAAGGTTTCAAGTCTAAAGTATAGGAGCCGCGTATTTTCTTTGTCAATTCAGCGTCTACGGTGCGCCTTCCTTTCAGGCAAAGAGCGGGAAGTGTGAGGTGAACTGCTTCACCTCGCCGGCGACCCGCTGCACGGTACTCTCATCGCCGCCCGACTTCAGCACATCAATGATGAATCCGGCGATCGTGTCCATATCCTCTTCATCCATTCCACGGGTGGTAACCGCCGGCGAACCGATGCGAATACCTGAAGTGACCAGCGGACTCTTTTCGTCGAACGGAATTCCGTTTTTGTTCACGGTGATATTCGCCGCGTCGAGCGCTGTTTCCGCCTTCTTGCCGCTGAGACCAAACGGGGTTACGTCGAGCAGAAAGAGGTGATTGTCGGTACCGCCGGAGACGATCCGGCCGCCGGCATCCGAGAGCGCTTTCGCGAGTCGAGCGGCATTCCGTACGACCTGTTTCTGATACTTTTTGAATGACTCGTCCGCGGCGAGTCGAAATGCGACCGCCTTCGCGGCAACAATATGCATAAGCGGGCCGCCCTGTACGCCGGGCATTACCGCCGCATCGAGAAGTTCCGACCAACGCTTTGTACGGCCGGACTTCGGTGCCACAATGCCGCGATCGTTCTCACCGTCTGATCCGATCAAGACCAGCCCGCCGCGCGGACCGCGTAACGTCTTGTGTGTCGTCGTCATGGTGAAATGCGAGTGCTGCACCGGTGACGGGTGCACGCCGACTGCCACCAGACCGGCAATGTGCGCCATATCGGTTACGAGATACGCGCCAACCTCATCGGCAATCGCGCGAAAACGGGCGAAATCTATCGCACGAGAGTACGCGCTCGCCCCGCACACGATCATGTTCGGCTTCTCTTCATGTGCGATACGCGCGATCTCGTCGTAGTCGAAACGCTCGGATTCACGATTGACTCCGTACGTGACCACCCGGTAGAGCTGCCCCGAGAAGTTCACCTTCGCCCCGTGGGTGAGGTGCCCTCCGTGCGAGAGATCGAGCCCCATGACGGTATCGCCCGGTTGGAGAAGTGTGAAATAGACCGCCATATTCGCGTTACTGCCCGAATGGGGCTGCACGTTCACATGTTCGGCGCCGAAGAGCTCTTTCGCACGATCGCGAGCGAGGTCCTCGGCGATATCCACGAACTCGCAACCGCCGTAGTACCGCTTGCCCGGGTACCCCTCGGCGTACTTGTTGGTCAACACCGTCGCCGCAGCGTCAAGAACGGCTTTTGGAGCGAAATTCTCGCTGGCTATGAGCTCGATCTTCTCGAGCTGTCGACGTTCTTCCAGCGAAACCGCCTCAGCCAGTTCGGGGTCGACTGTGCTCAGCACAGATTCCATCGTCTCAATAGTACTCTCTGACATGTGTCCACCCTGTGTCGTTCAAGAATAGGGAACGTCACTGACAGTGTCAACGTGACCCGTTTGGTCGGGTATCGGCGGGCGGCTTGCAGGCAGTCTGACGGACTCCTACAATACAGGATATCGAGTGTTGCCATGAAGATATCGACAAAGCTCAGCGCGGCGTTCATAACGATTATGGCCGGATTCATAGTCAGTATCGGCTTTCTGGCATGGACGGCCGTGAACGCTCAGGCGCTCTACGGAATCGCCGATACCGCACACCGGGCGATTCGCGAAACAAACCTCGCGATGCGTTATACGCAGAATCTGCTCATTTCGCGCGGCTCGCTCGAGATAGCATATGACGACTATCTCGACCGGCACGAGCGTGCCCAGCGGGCGATGAAACGGCTGGCCGAGCACCCGGAATGGCACCGGCTTCCGGACGCCCTCGCCGCCCGCGCCGAGGCAGCGCTGAGTGCGTGGAACCGTATCGGAGAAGACTTCGAACGGGCTGAACGTGGAGTCGAACGCCTGCTTGCGGCCGAGCTACCGGCCGGCGTCGCTCTTCAGGGCATAACACGCATGAGCTACGAGCTTCGCGAGGAGGAAGGTGAAAGAGCGCCTCTCGTTGGCGACGCGATCGGTGTCGAGAATACTATCGACCACGCGATCGCGATCGGAGCGGACTTCATCGTCGAAACACTCGGTGAGCTCGTTGACACGATCGCGCTCAACGCAGCGGCGGTCATGCGACAGAACCTCATCGTCTCGCTGAGCATAACCATGGCAGTGATTGTCGCAGGGTCACTCTTTCTCGTCCTCTTTACACGGCGCTTTACCCACCGAATTCTGGATCTCGCCGGTGTCATAGACCGACTTGCCGAACGCGATTTCACCGTTTCCTCGTCCGACCAGGGCAAAGATGATATCGGCGAGCTCAGCCGGAATGTGAATCGCGTAATCGCCTCTATTTCCGGGTTCTTCGCCGCAGTTCAGGCTGCCGTCGTTCAGGCGGACGCGCTTCAAAACGATCTCGGCGCCTCCACCGAGGAAGCGACATCAGCGCTCAATGAGATCACATCAAACATCGAAAATATCCGGAACCAGTTTCACACGCTGGATGAGAGTATCTCCTCGTCGGCGAAGAATGTCGGCTCGATCGACGAGAACGTACGCACCCTTCGCGATCGGATCGGACGGCAGGCCGACAATATGGCAACCGTCTCGAGCTCTATTGAACAGATGAATGCGAACGTCGGCAACGTCGCGAACCTTGCGAAGGAGAGAAAGCGTCGGGCCGATGAACTGACCGAGACCGTCGACCGCGGCGCCGAGAAGATCACCGGCACCAACGATATTATCCGCTCGATCTCACAGGCGATCGACGATATGCTCGAGATAACCGAGATCATCAACAGTGTCAGCGAGCAGACTCATCTCCTCTCGATGAACGCTGCGATAGAGAGTGCGCACGCCGGCGACGCGGGCAGAGGATTCGCCGTCGTGGCCGAAGAGATCCGAAAGCTTGCCGAGAGCACAAGCGAAAACGCCGCTCGCATCGATGAGAATCTGCGGGATATCACCGACAGGATCCGGGAAGCGCTTCAGTCGAGCGATCACTCTGCGGCAGCATTTGAAGAGATCCAGAACGAGATGGCGTCGCTGTCGAACGCTCTCGCCGAAATCTCACAGAGCATGCAGGAGCTCGCTTGCGGAAGCGGCGAGGTGCTCGCGTCGAGCAGCGAGGTAACCGAAAGCACCGAGAGCATCTCGCACGATGCCGAAGAAATGGCGCGCAGAAGCGACGAAATACGGGAAGCCATGGAAAGCGCCGCGAGCGTTTCCGCCGAGGTGACGAACGGCGTCGGCGAGATTCAACGCGGTGCCAACGAGATTCTCGAAAGCATGGTGGTCACGAACAACACAAGCAATCAGAACCGCGAACGGGTGCAGGAGTTGCAGCAATTGCTGGAAACCTTCCACATCTTCTCCACGAGCGCCGCGTCGCACGAAACCAGCCCGACCGATGTCGCGCAGAGCGATTCGAGCGAGGTCGATGGCGAGGAAATGGGCATTACCCTGCGCGATGACGATCGGCGGGAATAGTCCGATTCGCCGGGGACTCAATCGACCTCTCGCGTGCCGAGCAATACCGGATTCGGCCAGTCGAGGTCGGAGATCGATCCCGATTGCATTTCGTACACGATCGTCCGCGGCGCATAGAATCCGACATCACGGTGCCGTATAGCATCCGGATGGAAGATCGGGGTCACCGGTATTCCCGCTCGAAACTCTATGACGCGCTCGTCCAGCTCTCCGAGCGAAAGAGTCTCTCCGACCCCGTAGTGTTCGCCTGCTCCCGAGACACGCGCGAGGTCAACAGGCACCCAGCCGAATCCGCTCAGGAAGAACTCCGCCCAACTGTAAAACGGCATCTCTCCGGGTTCGAGAACCAATACACCACGCACCGGTCGAGCAGGGACACCACCGGCACGCAGGATGGCGACGAAGGCGTCGGCAATACCGGCGGAGTTACCGCGACCGGATTTGAGTACCTCGACAACGTCGGAGCTCCCGTCCTCGCTCCATTCCACGTTTGAAGCCATCCATGAGTAGAGATTTCGCGCGAATTGCAGCGGATTGTTCGAAGCGGCGGCAGATGCGTTCGCTTCCACAACCTGCTCATTCACGGATAACCCCTCTCGCAACGAGGTGAAGCGGCGATAGAGCTCCCAGTCGGTGTCGTACGTCGTACGCACCGATCCGGTACTGAGCTCGCTGGTGACGGCAGCCCGTTCGAAAAGCTCGTTTCGACGAATACCGACACGTGCGCCGGCGCGGTTTGCCGGCCACTCGTACAGGAGCATCTCATCGTCGAGCGACAGCGGGTGCGGCCCGTTCTCGGAGAGAACCTGCGCCGCCCTCTGCTGAACTCGGTCCGGCACACGCGGCATCCAGAACAGGAGTCTGCCGTCGTCTCCGTGCCCCTGCACCCCCCGTATCCTCAGATTCCGTTCAACGATGCTCTGCAGTCGATCACCGAGCCGTTTCTCACCTCCCACCCGACGAACTTCGACGCTGCCGACCGAATAACGCTCACTCTCGTTCACGCCGGGGAAGATAAGCCAAACCGGACCGCTCGACGCTCCCGGCGGAACCCGAACTCGTATCTCGTTCGGTGACCAGTAGTCGTACGCGTAATCGTCCGGAGCCGGTCGAACCGACGCTCCGTCGAGCCCGGTGAACTCCACCTCGGCGCCTGCTCGACGCTCGCCGAAACCGTCTCCGGCGATAACGAGTATATCGCCGACGGCCGGATCTCCGGGCGAAAAGCCGGAAACCTGGGCGGTCGTCCGTCCCTCGCCGCCGGCACGGGGAACCTCGTCGCGATGACGCAGGAGCACTCCCTCGCTTTCCCCGCTATCGGTGGAGACAACAACCAGACCGGACTCCGAGAACTCGGGCAGGGTAAACGAGATTTCGCTGTCGCTCCAACTGAGGTAACGCGACGCGGTTAGTCGCCGGCCGGCAATCCGTACCGATGAGGCACCGCGATCGTCGCCGAAGTTGTGACCGGTGATTGTGACGACCTCACCGTCGGCGCCAACCGATGGATCAAGACCATCAATTCTCGGACCTCGATCGGAGAAAAATAGCAATAGTGAAGTGGCTGCAATCAGAAGCAGGAGGATGAGGGCCGGAACAGCGATCGCCGGCCGTCGAGAAAACGCAGGCATTCGCTACCGTTCGGTTCGCGGCTGAAACGGCTCGACTTTGATCTCGAGCTCAACATTCAACACGTTCTCGGCGTGCTCCTCTGATGGCGCCGTTCCGAGGGGGAAGAAAAGCACCGGTTCGCCCAACGATATCGGTATGCTCTCGTACGCGGAGCGATAGGTTACCTCCTCGGTTTCACTCGAGCCGAGCCATGTCTGCCCCTGCGCCACAAGAATGAGACGGTCCTCGTCCTGATAGGGAGTAAACTGAACCTTCAGCACGAGCCCACCGCCCTCGAGCTCTACCTGCACCGCACGTCCGGAGATGGTAAGCTCGGTAAGCTCCATGTTCCAGACCGTTTCATGTCCGTTCTCGGTGACTCGCGCGACTATCTCGACTACCAACGCCCGATCGTGCAGGAGCTCGAGTGCATCCTCGAGATCGAACGAATAAGCGGCTGGGGCGGCGTTCAGTAGAATCGCCGCTGCGGCCAATGACCGCAGCACAGTAGACCGCCTGTTGGCTCGCATTAAGGAGCACCCCCGCGCACCCGGAAATCGGCATCTTGTGCCCGTATCAGCCGCGCCTCGCCCTGATAGGCGAAGCGGGCGTTCTCCGGCATCTCGATCGTTACCTGCCTCACCTGGTCTCTGGCATCCAACGCCTGAAGCAGTGCACCGACCTCATCCGGATCGTCGAGACGCACGGTCACTTCGCGGTCGACCGCCGGACGAGAAGCCTGCGCCGGCGTCTGTACGACCCCGGATGTTATCGCAAGGTAGGTTATGAGGACTCCGGCGCCGAGGAGAATGAACGCAGCTGCCGCGGCGAGCGGCATGGGAAGCGAGACACGCCTATGGAACACATCCGGCTCGCGGATTTCCTGTCGAGCCGTCCGAAGCTGCTCCCAGACTCGTTGTTGTGCCGATTCGAAATCGGGCTCGGGCTGAGCCCTCAGGGCGTGGCTGGCGGCACGTATCTCTTCGAGCCGGTCCCGCCACTCGGGGTCATCGGAGAGGTTTGCCTCGACCGAAGCGACCATTTCCGGCTCGAGCTCATTATCGTAGTAGGCAGACAGCAGTTCATCGTCAGGGCACATACACGTCTTCTCCCTTCAGAAACTCCAACAGCCGTTCGCGAGCACGAAACACGCGAACCTTCACGTTGCCTTCGCTGATTCCCAATATGGAGCCTATTTCCTTGTAACTCAGCTCTCCGTACTCCTTCAGGATGAGTACGGAGCGCAGCTTGTCGGGCAGCTTATC
>PUOG01000191.1 GCA_003552745.1 Spirochaetaceae bacterium | reverse complement strand
CTCTCGCGATTGACTGCGAAGAATTCGCTCTATAATATGGCCGTGGCGACAATCGCGAGTCCATTTTCGGCCGTAGTATATCGTGCCACGGCATTCACGAAAACGGCCGGTGGTGTGAGGGGAATCAATGGCGAAAGCGGACGCTCAGAATTCGGCACAGAATACGCAGGAAGAGAAGAACAGGGCGCTGGAAGCCGCCCGGTTGCAGATCGAGAAGCAGTTCGGAAAGGGTTCACTCATGAAGCTCGGTTCCGGACCGCAGGGAATAGGAATCGGTACTATCCCGTCGGGGGCGATCACACTGGACGAAGCGCTCGGCCTCGGTGGCTATCCGCGCGGTCGAGTCGTGGAGGTCTACGGCCCGGAGAGCTCGGGAAAGACTACGCTCGCGCTTCACGGTATCGCCGAAGCGCAGAAACAGGGCGGTATCGCTGCGTTCGTGGATGCCGAGCATGCACTCGATCCAACGTATGCGAAGGCTCTCGGTGTAAACATCGATGAGCTGTGGGTGTCACAGCCGGACACCGGCGAGCAGGCTCTCGAGATCACCGAGAGTCTCGTACGCTCCGGCGGGGTCGACATCATCGTTGTCGATTCGGTAGCGGCGTTAACGCCGCGTGCCGAGATCGACGGCGATATGGGCGACTCACATATGGGGCTCCAGGCGCGACTCATGAGCCAGGCGTTGCGGAAGCTTACCGGAACGATCCATAAGTCCGGAACGTGCCTCATTTTCATCAACCAGATTCGAATGAAGATCGGCGTCATGTTCGGGAATCCCGAGACGACGACAGGGGGCAAAGCGCTCAAGTTCTACTCCTCGGTACGTCTCGAGGTGCGCAAAATCGAGACGATTTCGAAGGGTAGCGACGATGCGATCGGAAACAAGGTGCGGGTGAAGATCGTGAAGAACAAGGTTGCCCCACCGTTTCGTAAGTGCGAACTCGAGATATTTTTCGGCAAAGGACTGTCGGCGAGTGGAAGCCTGCTCGACGCGGCGTTGAAGAACGAGATCATCTCGAAGAGCGGGAGTTGGTACAGCTTCGGTGACGAGCGGATCGGACAGGGTCGCGACAATGCCCGGCAGTTTCTCGAAGAGAATCCCGATATAGCCGAGCAGGTCGAGACTCAGCTTCGCGAGAAGATGTTCGCCCACCTGCGCCCGACCGGGGCGGCTGCCGAGCAGTCGTCGGAGATGCCGAGTTCCGGCGAAGAGAAGGGAAACAGTACGCGCGCTTCGGCGGCGGCCGGAAAGAGTGGCGAGGGAAATTCGCCGACGCGAAGCAGTACCGCTGCGAAGAAGGGCGGTCGTTCAGAGCCTGGGTCGGCTCAAGGACAGGGAGCGGACAGCGAAGGCGAGGTTGATGAAGTTCCGGCCGAAGACGAGCTGTTCTGAGTTCGAGTAGTGGATGAGATCGTATATCTCGGTCTCGGCGGAAACGTCGGCGAAACCGCACGGATTCTCGGTGAGGTTGTGTCTCGGCTCTCGACACAGTTGTCGACGGTTCGCGTTTCGCCGGTATACCGCACATCGCCGATCGGAGAGGTAGAGCAACCGGATTTTCTGAATGCGGTAGTGTGCGGGTTCTTCGAAGGCGAACCGCGCGAGTTGCTTTCCTTCTGTCATGCGCTGGAAGCCGAATTCGGTCGCGACCGGAGCGGCGAAATGCGTTTCGGTCCACGCACCGTCGACATCGATCTGCTCCTCTTCGGCGATCGGAGCATGAAGTCGACTGAGCTCACGATCCCACACCCGCGGATGCACGAACGCGCATTTGTTCTGGTGCCGTTGCTCGATCTCGACGCGAACTTGAGAGACCCGCGTTCGGGCGAGCGGTACGCAGATGTCCTCTCTCGAATCGGTCGCGCAGGGATTTACTACGAGCGCAGTGCACAGGTATACTCCCAATCCCGCCGACATGGACTCCAGGATACCGATGGAAGAGAGTAGCGAGCAGAAAGAAGAGCGACCCGGGCACCGCTTCAAGCTGGACGATTTCGAGGGACCGCTTGATCTGCTGCTCTTTCTGATCAAACGATCGGAGATCAATATTTACGATATCCCGATTTCGCAGATTACCGATCAGTATCTGAAGTTCCTCGAGTACTCCACGCGAGTTGATCTTGAAAACATCACCGAGTTCTATCTGCTCGCGAGCACCTTGCTGTACATCAAGTCGAGAATGCTGCTGCCGGTTGACGTCGATCTCGATGAGGAGCTCGGCGACCCTAGGCAGGAGCTCGTCGAGAAGCTCATCGAGTATCAGAAGTACAAGAAGCTCACCGAGCTCATGCGCGAGAAGGAAGAGGAGAGCGAGTGGGTGGTGGAACGCGTGCAGAAGCAGCGCACACTCGACTTCCTCGAGGAAGAAGAGCTGTGGCAGGAGCTGGACGTATGGGATCTGCTACAGACCTTCTCCCAACTCATAGGTAATCTGACACCGGAACGCGTTCTGGATCTCTACGAGGAAGTATCTATCAGCGAGAAGATTACCCTCATTGCGGAGTTGGTATCCGACCGTAAGGAGTTCAAGTTTACCGATCTCATCGTCCGGCCGAACTCGGTAATGGATGTCGTCTGTGCGTTCCTCGCCGTGCTTGAGCAGGTGAGAGTGCGACGCATTATCATCCTTCAGAACCGAATGTTCGGAGATATCAGAATTCGAGCGCGTGAGATGGAAGCGGGCGATACGGCAGCCGGTGTAAGTGAGAACCGCGAAAGTGATGGGGTCGCTCCATGAAGCTGAAAGTCGAGATGGCGATTGTGGAAGCGATTCTCTTCCTGGAGAGTGAACCGCTCGATGTGGCAAGCATCGCGCGTATAGGCGGATTGTCGCGCGATGCGGTGCAGTCGGCTCTGAATGCTCTCAGGGAACGCAATAGCTCGGAAGAGTTCGGAATCGAGCTCATCGAGCTCGGAGACGGCTACGTCTACTCACCCAAAAAAGAGCTCTGGGAGCAGCTGCGGGGGCGGTACGGAAAGAAGAATGAGAACAAGCTTAGCAAAGCTGCTCTCGAGACTTTGAGCATAATCGCGTATTCACAGCCGATTACGAGGGCCGAGGTGGAGAACATCCGCGGCGTTTCCGCCGACAACATGATTCGGCTGCTCTTGAGCCGCGATCTCATCGGTGAGGTCGGCCGCAAGGAAGCGCCCGGGAGACCCGTACAGTACGGCACAACCAAGACCTTTCTCAAACAGTTTCGACTTTCGAGCATCGCCGATCTACCGAAGCTCGACGAGAGCGAGCGGGAGCGTTTCGAGCTTGACGGAGAATGATGTACGCTTGCAGGTCTATCTCGCCCGTTCCGGAATCGGTTCACGCCGTGCTTGCGAGCGGCTGATCGAGCAAGGCCGCGTAATGGTCAACGGGCAGACCGTCCGCCGGCACGGTGTAAAGGTGGGGCAGGGCGATCGGGTTCAGGTCGACGGCAAAGAGATTCGTCCGACCGGACAAAAGGTATACGTGGCATTGCATAAGCCACCGGGATACGTCTGCTCGAACAGCGACCCCGAGGGCAGGCCGCTCGCGGTCGAGTTGCTGCGCCCGCGATATCCCATGCGGATTTTTACGGTCGGAAGACTCGACATTAACAGCTCCGGACTCATACTTTTTACGAACGACGGTGATTTCGCCGAGCGAGTTGCTCATCCATCGTACGAAGTTGAGAAAGAGTATGAGGTGCAAACCCGAAAGCCGGTCCCCGATGACTTTCTTGAACGCTGCCTCGCCGGTGTCCGTGTCGGCGATGAGACATATCGGTTTGTCGGCTACAGACGCACCGGCGCGAGGTCGCTTCGTGTTCGTCTCGTGGAGGGAAAGAATCGCGAATTGCGAACGGTGTTCGATGAGCACGGCTATGGAACGAAGCGAGTGCACCGGACACGTATCGGTCCGGTGGAACTGGGAAATCTCGCACAGGGCCGGTTCCGACCACTGACCGCTATGGAACGTCGTCTGTTGCGTGGCGATTCGGCTCCACGAAGGAAAAAGAGAGGTGCAGGGTGATCGTCGCTATCGACGGGCCGGCAGGTTCAGGAAAGAGCAGTGTAGCACGCGAGGTGGCAGACCAACTGCGGTTCGTGTACCTGAACTCGGGTCGACTCTACAGGGCCGTTACATGGTCGGTGCTCGATCTGGGAATCGACCCCGGAGATCGAGGAGAAGTACGGGCCATACTCTCGAACCTCGCGATCGAACTCCGTGACGGTCACGTTTGTGTCGGCGAGCAGTCGGTCGATGAACATCTGCATACCGATTCCGTCGATCGTTGGGTGGCACAGCATTCGGCAATTCCGGAGGTGCGTTCGATGGTGAATGAGATGCTGCATCGATTCGCACGTAGCCATGATAGCGTAGTCGAGGGCAGGGATATGACAACGGTCGTGTTCCCCGATGCGGAGGTGAAGATCTATCTGGACGCCTCACTTGAGGCACGGGCGCAACGACGTTACGAACAAGGTACCAGTCAGATGACCCTGGAGGAGATTCGCGAATCGATCCGTGAACGGGATGCGCTCGATGAGCGAAAACCGGGGGGCAGGCTTCGCCGCAGTCCGGACGCCTTCTATCTTGACACCTCCCACTTGACCAGAGAAATGGTATGTGACAAAGTATTGCGGTATATCCACAGGCACATCAAATCTTCAGGAACAGTAGAACAAACATGAGCGATAGTCAGTCGAACCAGGCGAATGGTACGCCGCTTCAGGAGCAGCTTCAAGAGGAGTATCTCAAGAACCTAGACGATATCGAAGAGGGTCAACTGCTCAAAGGCACGGTTATCGAGGTCGGCGAGGAACAGGTCTTCGTCGATGTCGGTTATAAGTCGGAAGGCAAGATACCGCTGGATGAGTTCCGGGAGGCTCCGAACGTCGGGGACGTTGTCGACGTCGTACTCGTCACCAAGGAATCGCGATCCGGTGAGGTCATAGTCTCGAAGCGGAAGGCGGATGAGCGGGTTTTCTGGAAAAAGATGAAGCAGGCTCATCAGGACCGTGAACCGGTCGAGGGAACCGTCAAGCGTGCGATAAAAGGCGGTTTCGAGATCGATCTCGGTCAGGACGTGCGGGCTTTTAACCCGATCTCGAAAATGGACCTTCATCGAATCCATGACGCCGAAGAGTACGTGGGTCTCGAGGCGAAGTTCTTTATCGAGCGACTCTACAGCGATAATCGCGTCAACATCGTGCTCAGTCGCCGGGATTATCTCGAAGAACGGCTGGAGAAGAACCGCCAGGCATTCTTCGAGTCCACGAGTATTGGAGACGAAGTCGAAGGGGTTGTTAAGAGCTTCACGAGTTTCGGTGCGTTTATCGACCTCGGCGGTTTCGACGGGCTGCTGCACATCAACGATATGAGCTGGGGACACGTAACGCGCCCGAAGGATCACGTCAAGAAGGGCGAAACGGTACGGTTGAAAGTCATCCGCATGGACCCGGAGGAGAAGAAGATCAATCTAAGCCTCCGGCACATGAGCGATGATCCGTGGAGCCATTTCGAGGAGACGTATCAGGAAGGCGATATCGTTCCGGCGAAAGTTACCAAACTGACCGACTTCGGAGCCTTCATCGAGCTGGAGGAGGGCATCGAGGGGCTCGCTCATATCTCCGAGCTCTCATGGACCAAGCGGATCAAGCACCCGAGTGAAGTGCTGAACGTCGGTGACAGCGTCGACGTGAAGATTCTCTCCTACGATGTGCAGGAAGGCAAAGTAAGCCTCGGCGTGAAGCAGGCGCAGGAGAATCCGTGGGACCATATCGAGCACACCTATCCCGAGGGGTTGCGGATCATTCGCCCGATCAAGAAGATCACGAACTCCGGGGCATTTGTCGAGCTCGAGGAAGGGATCGACGGGTTCCTTCATGTTGATGACATCAGCTGGACGAAACGTTACAAGCATCCCGGAGCCATCCTCAAGGAAGGCGAAGAGATCGAATGCATGGTCATCAAGAGCGATGCGAAAAGCCGAAACGTGCGTGTCGGGATAAAGCAGCTCTCAGAGGACCCGTGGGACAGTCTCCAGAAGGCGTATCCCGAACACACCGTGATCGAGGGCGAAGTGACGAACATCACCGACTTCGGTGTCTTTCTCCGTGTCCAGGGCGGAATCGAGGGGCTGATCCATAAAGGAAACCTCGTCGATCCGCGCCAGGAATCGTATGAGGAGGCCATTAAGCGTATCAATGTCGGTGACATTATGCGCGCAGTGGTGGTGGAGCTCAGCCCCGCGAAGCAGAAACTGGGCTTGTCGGTACGAGAGCTCGAGCGTCTCGAACAGCGTCAGGAAGTGAACAAGTACCTGCACGAGGAAGATGACGAGAGTGCAACGGTGACTCTCGGCGATATGCTCAAAGAAAAAGATACGATGTAGGCGCTTCGAAGCGCCGCCGGATGTCGAATGTTCTCAGAGAGGGTCGATCCCGAGCGGTTTGAAACGCTCATAGAGCTGAACACGCTGAT
>PUOG01000078.1 GCA_003552745.1 Spirochaetaceae bacterium | reverse complement strand
CTGTGCAGTGGGCAGCTGCCGAACCCCGTCAGGCCCGGAAGGGAGCAGCGGTAGGTGGCCGGCTCATGTGCTGCAGTCAGCTTGGCTGCTAAAGGGGCTTTTTTGATCACGGAATACGTGCAATGTCCTACGAAGTAACGGCGAACCGCAAACGGCCCACCCAGTTCGACGGCTTGCTCGGGCAGGAGTTCGTCGTTGCGACCCTCAAGAATAGTCTCCGCACCGGACGAATCGCGCACGCCTATCTTTTCTCCGGCCCACGTGGTGTCGGCAAGACTTCCGCCGCCCGCATTCTCGCCCGGTCTCTGAACTGTCCCGACGGGCCGAGCGCCGACGGCTGCCCCGATTACGAGGAGGGTGAGGCGATCTCCCGCGGCACCGCGCTCGATGTGATCGAAATCGACGGAGCGAGCAATACGAGCGTGAACGACGTGCGCCAGATCAAAGACGAGGTGCTCTTCGCTCCGCAGAGTGCTCGCTACAAGATCTACATCATTGATGAAGTGCATATGCTCTCCAACAGCGCATTCAACGCGCTGTTGAAGACGATCGAAGAGCCTCCACCGTATATCGTGTTCATCTTCGCGACGACCGAGGTGCACAAGGTACCGGCCACGATTCGTTCGCGGTGTCAGCAGTTCCACTTCCGCCTCATCCCGATGCCGCTGATCGCCGGCGCGCTGCGCGAGGTCGCCGCGGATCTCGGCCTGGAGGCGGATGAAGATGCGCTGCTGTGGATTGCGAGGGAGGCGGGTGGCAGCCTCCGCGATGCGTTCACCCTGTTCGACCAGGTGGCGAGTTTCAGCGAGGGGCACATCACCCTGTCGAGCATCCAGGAGAAACTTGGCCTGGTAGGATTCGAGCAGCTCGACGAATTGGCACGAATGCTCGGTGAGCAACGACCGGCTGAAGCGATCGAGCTCGTCGACTCCATGCTCGGCGCCGGCTTAGGTATCGAGCAGGTTGTCGTCGATTTTGCCGAGTATCTGCGAACGGCACTTCTGGTAAAACACGGGATCCGAAAGACAGGGGTGCTCGGCCGACCGGCCGACCAGATCAGCGATGAGGTGCTCGAATCGTTCACCGCGGTACAGTTGCAGAAGGGCATCGATATGCTGCTCGAGCTCTTTCGCAACCTCCGGTACTCCTTGAACCCGCGATTCGAGCTCGAGCTAACCGTAAGCCGACTCTCCGAGCTGGCGTTTTACCTTTCTCCGAGAGAGATGCTCGAAGAGATATCGCGGTTGAGGCACGGTTTGCAGCCTCGGCATCCCGCCCTCGCCACCGGTGCAGCGGGTGAGAGGGCGACTCCATTCGAGGACACGGACGACCAGAGCGCGGACGACCAGCTCGCGGCCGAGTCCACGTCGCCGGGGGCGGACGGTGAGCACGATACCGCTCGGCGAGCGCCGACCGAGCATCCGGACGTTGAACGCGCCGCCACCGGGAGCCCTTCGGCCGCGGAGATTCAGGAGGAGTCGTATGCCCCGAAACACGCCTTTCCCCACGATGTGCGTCGGAAGGTAATCGCCACTATTCGGGAGCGCAAACTCGCTCTCGGATCGATTCTCGATAAGGCGGTGGATTGGGTCCTGCACGACGGCGCACTGGTGCTTCAGTTCAACAACGGGTATCATGCGAGGGCGGTAAAGCAGGACAGCAAAATGATCCGTGCGACCGTCACGGAGATTACCGGCGACGATCGACCGGTGAAGGCGGCCGTGCTGCACGACGAATCGGCCGAACAGTCCGAAGAGAAGCACTCCGCGCAGGTGGACCTCGTTAAGCGGGTCTTTCGCGGAGAGGTCATTGATGGAGACGGAGAGGAAGGTTCGACATGAACATGAATCCAATGGATATACTCAAGAACTTTCAGAACATTCAGTCCAAGCTCACCGAGGCGCAGGAGCGCATGAAAGATGTTACCGCCGTTGGTACCAGCGGCGGCGACATGGTGCGTATCACCATTAACGGTCAGATGGATGTTCAGAAGGTCGAAATCTCGCCGGAAGCGGTCGACCCGAACGACATCGAGATGCTTCAGGACCTCATACTTGCCGCGTTCACCGACGCGATGGAGAAGGTCAAGGAATCGATCAAAGAAGAGATGTCGGGGCTCACCGGTGGTATGGACCTTCCGCCGGGCCTGATGGGCGGCGGGTGACCCGTGTCGGCGCTCGATGCGCTTATCTCTCACATTTCCAGACTTCCCGGTATCGGGAAAAAGAGCGCCACGCGAATCGCCTACTACCTGCTCGAGCACGACAGGGAGATCGCGACACGACTCGCGGAGTCTATCGCGACACTTCACGAGCGGGTAGGGCTCTGCAGTGAGTGCGGGCGCTACACCGAACAGCAACCGTGCGACCTCTGTAGCGACGCGTCACGCGATCATCGGACCATCTGCGTGGTCGAGCGCGCCCAGGACGCCGAAGTCATCGAACAAAGCGGCGAGTTTTCCGGGCTCTATCACGTGCTCGGAGGTGTGCTCTCTCCGATCGACGGAATCGGACCTTCCGAACTGCGAGTGAACGAGCTTCTTGATCGAATAGCGAAACTCGGCGTCACCGAAGTAATCCTGGCGACCAATCCCAGCGTTGAGGGCGACACGACCGCCCTATATCTGGTGAAGATGCTGCAGGAGCGAGATATATCTTGCTCGCGGCTTGCGCTCGGCCTTCCGGTCGGAGGCGACCTCGAGTACGCGGACCGGCTCACCCTTGCCCGGAGTCTCCGCGGCCGCACGCGCTACTAGTGTCCCGGGCGAAGAGTGTCGGGCCTACGTCGACTGCCGATCGTTCGAACCGGCGCGGATAAGTTCTTCCGGAATATCGTCGAACGACGCGTAGTTCATCGAATACAATCGCGCGTACAGCCCCATGCGTTCCATGAGCTCGTCGTGCGTCCCGGTTTCGACGATCTCCCCGTCCTGTAAAACGATAATACGGTCGGCACCGCGAATCGTCGAGAGCCGGTGAGCGATTACCATTCCGGTGCGGTTCTCGAGCAGCTTAGCGAGCGCCTGCTGGATCATCTTCTCAGTGTAGCTGTCGATATTGGCCGTTGCCTCGTCGAGGACGAGTATCTTCGTATCTGCAACGAGCGCGCGCGCGAAGCTGACCAACTGCCGCTGACCGAGCGAAAGATTCCCGCCACCCTGCTCTACCTTCGTGAAGTAGCCGCTCGGCAGTCTGGAGATGAAGTCGTGAGCGCCGACCGCCTTCGCTGCTTCCTGGACCTCGGCCAACGAAGCGTCGGTGCGGTCGTAGCGCAGGTTCTCGAAAAGCGTTCCGGTGAAAAGAAACGGCTCCTGCAGAACCATCGCGATCTGCCGCCCGAGCGAATGCTGTGTGACCTCACGCACATCGTGGCCGCCGACGAGAACTTCGCCTTCCCACACATCGTAGAAGCGGTGGGCAAGGGCGGTCAGACTCGTCTTGCCTGAGCCGGTCGGTCCGACGAGCGCCACCGTCTCACCGGGGTTCACCCGGAAGGAGATATTCCTGAGGATGGGCCGGTCCGGCTCGTAACCGAAGGTCACGTTGCGGAACTCGATCGATCCGTCGATCTCTTGAAGATCGATTGCATCGGGGCGATCTTCGACATCGACCGGTACATCCATTACTTCGAACAGGCGCTGGCCGGCGGCCATCGCCCGCTGCATGACGCTGTACTGCATGGTCACAGACCGGATCGGCGCGAAGAAGCGCTGCACATAGAAGAGAAAGGCGACCATCACACCGAGCGGAACCTCACCGGTGAGCACGAGATTGCCGCCGACGAGAACGACAATGCCCATCGCGATTCCGGTAAGCGTATCGACGATCGGGAGCATCACCTGTGCGAACTTCGATGCCCGCAGCTGTGCGTCGAGGTTCTCGCGCGCCTTGTCACGAAAGAGCACGTAGTTAACGTCCTCGCGTGCCATCTCCTGGACCGCACGAACACCGTTGATCGCTTCGGCGAGTGCACCGTTGACCCGGGATTGCGTTTCGCGCGCGCTAATGAACGCCTTTTTGGCGTGTGGGAGCCAAACGATGCGTACGAGGAAAAGCACCGGCACGATCGCAATAGTCAGCACACCGAGATATAGGTCCATCGAAAGGAGTACGACAAGGATTCCACCGAGCAGAACGATGTCTCCTACTACGAAAATCGACGTTTCGAGGAAGTTCTGAAGTGCCTGAACGTCGCCCTGGAGTCGCGACATCAGGCGGCCCACCTCCGTTTTGTCCATAAACGAAAGCGAAATCCGTTGCAGATGCTCGAACATCGCCCTGCGCAGATCGAAGAGCACGTGCTGCGCGAGGTCGGCGGCGACACGTTCCTGGATGTAGTTGGCCGCGAAGTTCAGCGCCACGACCGCGAAAAACACCATTGCGATCGCCGTGAGCGCCTGTACACCGGCTCCGGCACCGACGATCCCGTCGTCGATCGTTCGCTGAATCAGCAGTGGGACGGCAAGCTGTGTCCCGGTAAACGCGAGGACGCCGATCAGCGCAAGTACGAGTCGGCCGCTATACGGCTTCACGAAGCGTGCGAACCGGCGGATTACGTGGCCGTCGAATACCTCGCCGAATATCCGCTCGTCCCGGTTCGTTTGTGATCCGACAACAGCGAGCGGCGGTCTGTCGGTACTCTCTTCATCTTTCACTTCGTCGCGCGAAGCAACGTATTCGGTTGTACTCATTCGTTACCTCAACCCGCAATCCCATCGAAACTGTCTGCATCCGGATTCGACTGCAGCTCATAGAGTGCACGATAGCGTCCGCCGAGCTCGATCAGCTCGTTATGAGTTCCGCGCTCGACGATCCGACCGTCGTCAACGAATAGGATCTCGTCGGCATGCATGAGTGAGCTCAGTCTGTGAGCGATGATAATCGTCGCGTGCCGGTGGGCAATCTGCGAGAGCCCTTCGCGAATACGCTGTTCGGTCCCTGCGTCGATCGCGGCGGTGGAGTCATCGAAAATCATGATCGGAGTCTGCTGCACGAGCATGCGCGCGATCGCCAGCCTCTGCCGCTGTCCCCCGGAGAGCGAGACGCCGCGTTCGCCTACGAGGGTTCGGTACCCTTTCGGTAGCTGTTCGATGTAGTTGTGCAGCTGTGAGACCTCGGCGGCCCACTCGATGTGCGCCTGTTCGGCCCAAGGATTGCCGTAAGCAAGATTATTCTCCAGGCGTGCGGTGAATATGAAACTGTCCTGCTGAATGAGGCCGACACAACGGCGCAGACTCTTCAGAGTGACATCGCGAATGTCCTGCCCGTCGATCGTGATCCTGCCTCCGGTAACGTCATAGAAGCGCGGTATGAGGTGAGCGATCGTCGATTTTCCGGAGCCCGGCGGCCCCACAATGCCGATCGTCTCGCCCGGGCCAACCTCGAAGCTGATATCGTTCAGTGCGTGCTCGCGTGCGTCGTTCTGCTCGTACTTGAAATCGACATGTTCGAAACGCAGGCGCCCTTCGGTGAGCTCGAGTTCGCCCGCTTCGGGGGTGTCGCGAATCTCCGGCTCGAGGTCGAGCACTGCGAAAAGCCGCTCGCCGGACGTCGTTGCACGCGCGAACGAGTTCACAAGCGGACCGAGCTGACGGACCGGCATCTGAAGGATCTGCATGAACGCGAGAAACTCGGTCAGCCGGCCGACGGTGATCTCGCCGGCGAGCGCCATCCGTCCGCCGATCAGCAACACGAGGCCCATTGCGACGAAGTACGCGAAGCTCATCGCAGTCCCGTTGCGTACCTGCAGACCGATGCGGTGAAGGGTAAGCCGGAAAGCGCGGCGGGAGGCGCGATCGAACTTACCCATCTCGTAGTCTTGAGCAGCGAACGCACGGACAACCCGAATACCACCGAGGTTCTCTTCCATGACGCGGGTCAGCACACCGAGGCGCTCTTGCAGGCGTAGCCACCCCTTTCGCAGGCGAAGGCGCGTGACAACCGCGCGCCAGCCGACAAACGGAACGAAGCTGAGCGCAAGCAGGGCGAGTACTATATTCGCCCGGAGCATCAGGTACGATCCGACGCCGATCAGGACCGCGAGAACGAACAAGCGAACTATGCCGGTATTCACGAAGAGGCGTACGCCCTCGATGTCGAGCATGCCGCGGGTAATGAGGTCACCGCTATGCACCCGATCGTGGTAACCGAAACTCAAGCGCTGGACTTTCTCGTAGATGGCCAGACGCAACTCGTATCCGACGATCTGACCGACCGCCTCCGCCTGGTAGTTGTGGAGCATGGTGAAGACACCGCGCAGAACGCTCACCGCAAAGAGAAGCGCCGCCGAAATCAGAAGCGCCTGCTGCGCTTCGGCCCCGCCGGCGCCTCTTTGAAAAAGCGTGTACGCCTGATCGACCGACTGGCCGAGTAGCTGTGGAATAAAGAGTTGAAAGGTCACCGCGACGAAGGTAGCGACGATGGCGATCGTCATGCGGGTATGGTGCTGGAATGCCATCGACGTGAT
>PUOG01000277.1 GCA_003552745.1 Spirochaetaceae bacterium | reverse complement strand
TTACGGTCATGACGCGAGCAGGGTTACCGGTATCGACCACTCAAGCGATCGTCGGCGCGATCGTCGGGTGGAATCTGTTCTCCGGTAACCCAACCGACCCCGAGGCACTCACGACGATCGTGGCGACCTGGATATACGGGCCCATTCTCGGCGCGCTCATAGCGCTCATGCTCTTCTTCCTCGTGCGCTATGTACTCTCGCACGTCAGAATCCACCTGATTCGGCTCGACCGCTACACGCGTACGGCCCTTATCCTCGCGGGTGTCTTCGGAGCGTACAGCCTCGGTGCGAACAACATGGCGAACGTGGTCGGGGTGTTTATTGAGGCGAGTCCGTTCCGGCCTGTGACGCTGTTCGGGGCGACGATCTCGGGCGAGCAACAGCTGTTCGCGCTCGGCGGAATCGCCGCCTCGGTCGGCGTTGCAACGTATTCGCAGCGTGTCATGTCGACCGTCGGTGCGCAGCTGTACAAGCTCTCCCCGATTACCGCGTTTATCGTCATCGTATCGACCGCGATGGTACTCTTTCTCTTCGCCTCTGAAGGGCTCGAAGCGTGGCTTCAGGCGCGAGGTCTTCCGTCGTTTCCGCTCGTGCCGGTTTCGCAGTCGCAGGCGGCGGTAGGATCGATTATCGGAGTCAGCCTTGCTCGCGGTGGTCGCAACCTGAACTGGCGCCTGCTTGTGAATATCGTGGTCGGTTGGGCGGCAACGCCGACCGCGGCCGGCCTTCTCTCCTACCTCGCACTCTTCTTCATGCAGAACGTTTTTCTCCAGCAGGTGTACGTATAGCGCGGAGATCTACATGGCGAGAACGCTTCCGCTTTGGGGGAAAATCATATACGGCGCGGGTGCCGGCGGCTGGTCACTTATAGATCGGGTCATGATCACCTGGCTCTACTATTACTACATCACCAGCCCCGAAGAGGGTGTCTCTGCGCTGATGCCACCGCTGCTTTTCAGCGCGATTATGCTCGCCGGACGCGTTGTCGACGCGATCGCCGATCCGGTCGTCGCCCGCTATTCCGATAACATGGAAAGCCGGGCGGGCCGGCGGATGCCGTTTCTGCTTCTAAGCGGAATCCTTTACACTGCGGTGTTCATCGCTCTCTTCTACCCGCCGGTTGCAGACGTATCGATCTGGAATGCAGTGTACCTCGCCGCCGTGCTCGCGCTCTACTTCATTCTGTTTACCGCATACGTCACCCCATATCTCGCGCTCTTACCGGAGCTCTCGCGCAGCACACGAGACCGGGTCGATCTCTCTACGTGGAAGGCGTTCTTCTTTCTCGTCGGCAACGCGATCGCGCTCGTCGGTATCGGCGTGGCAATGAGCCTGTTCGGATTCCGCGGTGCGATCATCGCAATGGGCGCCATCGGGCTTATCATGCTTTACCTTCCCGCGCTTATTCGCGAGCACGAGTTTGCCGTCGGCAAACCCTCCACACTCAATCTCCGCGATGCGATTCGTACCACCTTTCGCAACCGACCGTTCCTTATCTATCTCGCGGGCAACAACGCGTTCTGGTTCGGTTTCAACATTATCGTGCTGAATCTTGCCCTTTACGTCACCGAGCTGCTCGGGTTACCGGAGGGCGAGACCGCTACCTTCATGGCCGCCGCCTTCGGCGTGGCTGCGCTCACCTTCCCGTTCGTCAACCTCCTCTGCAAGCTGCGTGGGCTGAAGGTCGCGATGGTGCTTTCACTGCTGCTGTTCGCGTTAATCCTGCCGCCGATCTATTTCGTGGGCGAGCCGGTTTTCGGTATGGACCCTGTCATCTACACACTCATCATTATGGGGCTCGCGGGCATTCCGCTGGCAGGGCTCTTCATTGTCCCGGACGCCATTGTCGCCGCAGTATCCGATCTGGAGGTCGGTCTCTCCGGCCAGCGGCGCGAGGCGATGTATTTCGGAACACAGGGACTGCTTCTGAAAGTGAATCTGGGAGTCTCGACGGTGATCTCAGGCGCACTGCTGCAATTCTTCGGCAGACCGTTGGGTATCCAGCTCACCGGACCGGTCGCCGGAGTCTTTATTCTCGCCGGCCTTCTCATATTCCTGCGCTATCCGGAAAAGGAGACCGCCCAATCTATAAACCCGTCTCGTTGACCTCGATCCCACGAGCGGAGAGTTCGCGAAAGAAGCTCTCCGGTGCCACCGCGTCCTGCGCCTCCGGACCGAATACCCCGGTGGCCGCTATCTCTCCACGACCCATCATCTGAGTACCGATGCTCAACGGGATTCCGGTCAGCCGCCGCATGCGATCTACTGCAGCGTAGCTGAGGTGCGCCGGTTCGCCGCCGGCTCGCCCGCGAACATCCACCCGGACGCCGGAAAAGATGCGCTCCTTTCGCACAGGAAAGAGCGGCATGAGTGCCTTCATGATCGTGCCGAGCACTTGCTTTCGCTTCGCTGTAGCCGTAAGGCCGAGCGCGCTTACGGCGCGGGAAAGCGAGTTGAGGTAGTTCTCGACAAGCCCGCCCTTCAACACGACCTCGTTCGGTCGCCCCAGATTCGCAGGAATCGTCACCGGTTCGGGGTGTCCGAGATGGAATGTGCGCACCGCACCGAGTGGCTCGGGGAATTCGACCGTTTCCGGCTCCGACCCCGCGCGGACCTCGGTGGGTCGGCCATCGAGATACGAGACGACCATACCGCCGAATATGTGCAGCGTATGGAGGACAACCGCGAATCCTGACGAGTCCCCGGCGCTGCCGGCCCAGTAAATTCGGATCGAATCGACCTCGTCGAGACGTTCGTATCCCTTGCGCGCCAGCATGTTGGTCAAGCCGGGCGTCCATCCCATGCCGGTGAGAATCCGGCGCCCACACTGTCGAGCGGCTTGATCGAGCTCGAGCACGGCGCCCACCGCGTCATGGTCGTCGCAGATGCTCACATAATCGACGCCTGCTTCGAGGGCGGCCTCGACTACGGGTCGCTCGAACCGGTAGAACGGACCGAGTGCGCCGGCGACCACATCGTATCCACGCATTGCCGTAACGAGCTCGACATGTGAGGTCGCATCGATTCTACAAACATCGATCTTCGATCCTTCGATCTCCGAAGCGAGCCGCTCGGCCGTTTCAGTATTCAGGTCGGCGATCGTGATCGCGACGACATCCGGGGCGCTTGCGAGATCGCGTACCGCTTCCGAGCCCATATCCCCGGCGCCGCCGAGTACCATCACCCTCATATACTCCCCCTTCGTTTCAGCCGGCGCTCATAGATATCCGGAAAATAGCGCGCGTAGAGTGCGTGGTTGAAATCACGATGCCCGTAGCCTTCGCGTAAGCGTTCAAGCGCAGCGAGATCTACGTCGGCCGTCACCACTCCTCCTTCCTCCGGATCGGCCGTTTCGGCGAGCACTCCGTCACCGGCGGGCGTGAGTGCGGCAGGAGCGAATACTCCCGACCTTCCCGAGAAGTGAATCCCGAGAATCCGACCGACGAGCGCGCTCTTTACCCCGTAGAGAAGGCTCTCCTGAACGCGTCCGACGATTACCCGGAGCGCGAGCCATCGATTGTATTCGGCCGCGTCGGCGATCGGAAGCGCCACGATGCGCGCTCCCTTCAGCTCGAGAATGCGGAACGTCTCGGAAAAGGTGGCGTCCATGCATACCGGCGTGGCTATCGACCCGAGGTCGGTATCGAACACCGGAAAATCGGCTCCGGCATCGATACCCCACGCATGTTCGATCGGCATGAGATGCACTTTGTCGTGGGTTCCGATCAGTTTACCATTCGGGGAGAAGAGCATCGCGCGATTCACCAGTCGATCCCCGTCTGGTACGAGGAAGCTCCCGGCTACGATGTAGACCCTGTACCGCTCGGCGAGCCACGAAAAGGTCGTGTTCACGATTCTCGTTACCACCGGTCCGAGGTAACGAAACACATCGGCTACCGGCGTCGCTTCTCGGCCGAGCGTCTCCGCAGCCATCTCCTCCACCCCGGGCAGCAGACCGAGCAGCTGAAGGTTGTTGTACTCCGGGAAAACGATCAGCTCCGCCCCGGCGAGACTCGCCTCGGAAACCGCCCTGTGCATTTCGGCCGCGTATTGGACCGGGTCGGCGAAGAGCTTCGCCTGAAGCTGAACCGCTGCGATCGAATGCAGCCGCTTGCCGCTCTTCGTCCCGGTCTCCCCGCGTGCCGCGGCTACAGGATGACCGGCTTCTTCTGTCAGGAATCGTCGCAACCGTCGCGGCCGAGCCTGCCGCAGAAGATAGCGCCGAAAAAGCAGCTCTTTCGCACCGTACCATGCCATGAGCTAATACGACTCCGGTGCGACACCCGCACCACCGTCGCTCGTACGATTCATGAGCGACGTGCCCGCGATACACCCTCGGCGTAAAGGGCCGGCAGATAGTCTCGATACGCTTCCGGATTCAGCAAGTCGAGAAGCGGATAGCACGCCTTCAGTCGGTCGCGTCGGCAATGGTCGAGATCGCCGACAGCGATCGAAAGACGGTTCGCCTTCGCCGCCCTATCCCAGCTGAGATAGCCGCTCATTCCCGCCGTAATCTCGCATGGAGCAATCACCACGCTGTACGCGCCGGTGGCCACTGCCCAGCATTGATTCTGCTGCACCTGCGCCCACAGCGAATCGGTCTCGCTCCAGCCCAGCGCCTCGCAATGCCGGGCCGACGCATGTCGGTCCGCGCCGTCGTTCCCGGAGGTCGAAGCGGTTGTATCCATCGCGGCTATGAGCTCCGCCTCCTGAAGCGCCATGATCCGCCCGACCTCCGGGTATCGGACGTCGTCTCCGATCATGAGCCCGACACCTGTTCCGTCGACATCGAACACCGATATCTCATCGCCACGGGCGAATCCGTGCTCACATTCGCGAGGACTCAGGTGCGTCTTTCGCTGCGCTCCGATCACGGCCCCGTCCGGATCCCGGATACGCGCAACTATGTACCGTTCGCTGTCGTAGCGTTCCACCGCAGGACCGGCAATGGTGTGAATGCCGAGCTCGCTCGCGATCCGCGCACCTGCGTCGTCGATCGCAGTTTCGGGCACGTCGCCTTCCCGGTGGCGGCCCTGCAGGTCAGTCGGTCTCGATTGGCTCAGCACGACGAGACGTATACTCCCGATCGAGCGCACGGTATCGACGATGCGCCGGAGGGTGTCGTTATCGAGAAGCGCTGCTGAAATCCCGGCAACCCGCATAGTCACTTCGACAGCCCACCTCCTTCTGCCCACCTGAGGAGGGTCCAACAAAAGAAGCATAGGATGCAATCCGGTGGTCCGCAACCGAGAGTTCGAGGGGGGAGTCGGAGCGGGTGTCACGGGGCCGAGCCGAGGAAACCTGAGACAGCAGCGAATCGGGCACGGGCTCGAAGTATGTATCAGAAAATCGTTGACATCACAACGAATTACGCTTGAACATCGTTATGAGGTGACCCCTATGGAAATCCGTCAGGCGCGAACCGATTCCTCCGAGGATCGATCCGCCGTAGGAGAGCTGTGGCGCGAGTATCTTTCTTGAATAGACACCGAGCTGAAACTGCAATACGGCATCGATATGGCGGCCGAGCTGGACACGACAATCGAGCGTGCGGTGGAGGATGACCTCGAGAGTCTGTTCGAGACGTTCGTTCCGCCGAAAGGGCGCGCCCTGCTCGCATATCAGGATGGTGATCCGGTCGCCATCGGTTGTCTCAGGCCGGCGCGCAATCGAACCGGCGAGATCAAACGCATGTTCGTCCGGCCGCACGCCCGCGGTCACGGCATCGGCCGACGGCTTCTCGACGAGCTGCTGGATGCAGCGCGGAAGGCACGTTACACTCACCTCTGTCTCGACAGCGTACGCTTCATGCATGCCGCACACCGTCTCTACCGTTCGGTCGGTTTCGAGATCATCGAGCCGTACGACGAGAGCGAAGTACCGCCGCAGCTGTGGGAGTATTGGGTCTTTATGGGGCTCGATATCCGGTAGCAGAGCAAACGTGGACAATATGCAGAAACGGATGAACGGCAGCCCGACAACGGGAGCTCGTGAGCGACCCGTTCCGCCGGCGGGCGAATACGGAATCGTGACGTCGGCGCGACAGGTCGCCGCACGGTACGGGATTACCCGTTGGAACGCGCTGCACGCAGCTCGCATCTCACTCGCGACGATACTCCTTCTGGCCGGGATCGGACGAGTAGAGGAACTGTTCACTCTTCTGGGCCCGTTGCAACAGACGGTGCGCTGGGCGTTGTTTCTCATCGCTTATCTGCTGGTCGGGTGGCCGGTAATTCGAAGCGCTGCTCGGAATATCATCGGCGGCCGGGTCTTCGACGAAATGTTTCTCATGACCGTCGCCACCGCCGGAGCGTTCGCGATCGGCGAGCTGCCCGAGGCGGTCGCCGTCATGCTTTTCTACTCAGTCGGCGAGTACTTCCAGGAGCTTGCCGTCGGGCGATCCCGGCGCTCGATCGCCGAGCTCATGGATCTGCGTCCCGATTTCGCCCGGGTTGTCACCGGAACCGGCGTCGAGATCGTCGATCCCGAATAT
>PUOG01000319.1 GCA_003552745.1 Spirochaetaceae bacterium | reverse complement strand
TCGCGCGGGAGTAGCTCAGGGGTAGAGCGCCACCTTGCCAAGGTGGATGTCGCGGGTTCAAATCCCGTCTCCCGCTCTCCGCCGCAGCCCCTGATCCGATCTCGGATACAGGGGCTTTTTTCGGCCTCTACGGCCGGCCTGTAAAGACGGCGAATCGCTCCGGAAAGTGTACACCGTGTGCCGCTTCGGACCTCGAGAGCAATCTCGCTTCAGCACCCACCGTGCCGGGGCAACGGGCGGTGCCGGCGCAACGGTTTTCATCGAAGCTTCCGGTAGTGTATAGTTTCGACCTAATACTCTAGGAGCTTGTCGGACATGTGGGCAGAATTGAATATTGGCACGACCTATTGCATGCTTTCGCCCTTCAAAATGCATATTCGCGCAAGGGTATGCGCCCATTATTCAATTCCGAAGTGACGTCCGACAAGCTCCTAGGTTTCAGCACCCGAAAACCGTATCGAGGAAAGCACATTGATCGTAGATAAGCAGGTAGAGAAGCGGGAGAACGCGAACGTAAAACTCACCGTGACGCTCGACAGCTCGTACGTCAGCGGAGAGTATCAGAATCTCCTCAAAGACTATTCGAAGAAGGCTCACATCAAGGGCTTTCGACCCGGCAAGGTTCCTCCGAAGGTCCTCGAATCGAAGTTTGGCGAATCACTGAAGGCCGAGACGACGCAGCGTGTCCTCGAGGAATCGTTGAAGAAGATATTCGACGAAATCGACGAGAAGCCGCTGCCCTATTCCCAGCCGAGTCTTGAGGACGAACCGGAGCTCGATCTCGAAAAGGATATGACCTTCAGTGTCTCCTATGACATCTATCCGGACGTCGAAGTCGGAGAGTACTCCGGCCTCACGATCGAGGAACCGGTGGTCAAGGTAAGCGACGACGACCTTCAGCGCGAGCTGGCGGCGATCCAGGAACAGAACGCCATCACGATGGACAAGGAGTCGGGGGTCGTAGCAAAAGACGATATCGTCACCGTCAACTACGTCGAGCTCGACGAGGACGGCAACGAGATCGAAGAGACGCGCCGTGAGGACTTCACTTTTACCGTCGGAACCGAGATGAACCGGTACAAGTTCGACGACGAGGTCGTGGGGCTTAAGATCGGCGAGCCCGAAGAGATCGAAAAGAGCTACGCCGAGGATTTCGAGGACGAAGAACTCGCGGGCACGACGAAGCGGATCCGAGTAACGGTCACGGCGGTGAAACAGCGCGATCTCCCCGAAATCGATGACGAGCTCGCGCAGGATGTCAGTGACGAGTATGAAACACTCGACGACCTGAAAGCCGACATTCGCAAACGCCTCGAAAAGAGCGTCGAGAATCGGGTTCGCCAACAGAAGGTCGAGCAGCTCCTCGGCAAAGTTCTCGAGACTTCGAGCGTACCGGTGCCGGAGAGCATGGTCCGCGCTGAGCTCGAACAGCAATGGCGGAACTTCCTCCAGCAGTTCGGGGGCAATGAGGAGCAAATTCTTCCGCTGATCGAAGCTCAGGGACGCACGAAAGAAGATTTTCTCGAGCAATGGCGCGAGCAGTCGACGACTCGTCTCAAGAACCAGCTACTCACCCAGAAGCTCCTGGAACACGAGGAGATCGAGGCGAGTGACGAAGAGGTCGACGCCTACATCGCCGAGCAGGCAGAAGGCAGCTCTATGACTGCCGAGCAGGCGAAAGAGCACTACCGCAGCAACAATATGCTCGAGTACGTGCGACATGAGGTGCAGGAGCGCAAGCTCTTCGACGCGCTCTTCGAAAAGAACAAGGTCAAGAAAGGCAAGAAACAGTCCGTAATGGACGTTATGGGACGAAATGAGTAGTTTTCAGCCACGCATGGACGAACAAAGCAACACATTGGTACCGTACGTCGTCGAACAGACCGGATCCGGTGAGCGGGCGTACGACATCTTCTCGCGCCTGCTGAAGGATCGAATCGTCTTCCTCGACGGCGAAATTCACGACGTAACCGCCGATCTCGCTGTCGCGCAGCTACTCTTTCTCGAGAGTCAGGATGCCGAAAAAGACATCATGCTCTATGTAAACTGTCCGGGCGGCAGTGTTACCGCGGGCCTTGCAATCTATGATACCATTCAGTACATCCGGCCGGATGTCTCGACAATCTGCCTCGGTCAGGCGGCCAGTATGGGAGCGATGTTGCTCGCCGCCGGCGCGCCGGGTAAGCGACTCGCTCTGCCCTCGACGCGAATCATGCTCCACCAGCCGTGGGGAGGCGTGCAGGGGCAAGCCGCCGACATAGGCATCCAGGCGCGTGAAATGGTACGCTTGAAGAAGCTGTTGATCGGCTACTTCGCGAAGCACACCGGCAAGAGCGAAGATGTTATCGCCCGGGACACCGAGCGGGACTTCTTCATGACGGCTGAAGAGAGCGTCGAGTACGGGATCGTCGACAAAGTATTAGTGCGGGGGAAGAATGAGCAAACAACAGAAAAATGAGAATCAGAAGATATGCTCGTTCTGCGGTAAGAATGCCGATTTCGCGCGACGACTCATCGCCGGGCCCGGCGTCTACATCTGCGACGAATGCGTGAACGTCTGCAAGAAGATCCTCGACGAGGAAGACGACGTTATCACGAACGAGTTTCTCGATGACGTACCGAATCCGCGGGAGATCAAGGAATACATCGATCAGTACGTGATCGGCCAGGAGGCGGCGAAGAAGTACCTCAGTGTCGCAGTCTACAATCACTACAAACGTATTACTCAGCGCGGAAGGGTCGAGTCGGACGTCGAGCTGGAAAAAGCAAATGTGCTCATGATCGGGCCTACCGGCACCGGAAAGACGCTGCTTGCACGTACCCTCGCACGAAAGCTTCGCGTACCGTTCGCGATTGCCGACGCAACCACTTTGACCGAGGCGGGTTACGTCGGGGAGGACGTCGAAAACATCCTGCTCAAGCTCTATCAGGCGGCGGGAAACAATATCGCAGCCGCCGAACGCGGCATCATCTACATCGACGAAATAGACAAGATCTCACGGAAGAGCGAGAACGCCTCGATCACCCGTGACGTCTCGGGTGAAGGCGTGCAGCAGGCATTGTTGAAGATCATCGAGGGTACGCAAGCTTCGGTCCCACCGCAGGGCGGACGCAAGCATCCTAGCCAGGAGATGATCAAGATCGACACGAGCAACATTCTGTTCATCTGCGGTGGAGCGTTCGTAGGGCTCGATAAGCTCATCGAGTCGCGTGTTTCCGACCATCCGCTCGGATTCGGCGCCGATATTCGCAGCACGCGCGAGAAAGACCTTGCCGAACTCTACCGGCACATTCACCCCGACGATCTGATCAAGTTCGGGCTCATCCCGGAGTTCGTCGGACGCCTACCGATAACCGTTACCCTCAACGATCTGACGGTGAACGACCTCGAACGGATCATCGTCGAGCCGAAGAACTCGATAATCCGGCAGTATCAAGCCAGTCTCGGGCTCGACGGAGTCGACCTCGAGTTTCAGGATGATGCGATCCGTGCCATTGCCGAGAAAGGGATTCGACAGAAGACCGGCGCTCGGGGGCTACGAGGAATAGTAGAGTCGGTGATGATCGACGTCATGTACGACATTCCCTCGATCGAAGGGAAGAAGAAAGTCGTCATCACGCGCGAAGTGATCGAACAGAGCGAAAAGCCGGAAATAATCCAGATCAAGAAGTCCGCATGAAGCTCTTCGAGCGAGCACCACGGGAATCGGAGGTCGGTGGGTTGCCGGTCGTCCCGTTGAAGGAAATGGTCGTGTTTCCCGGCATGGTTGTCCCGTTCTTCATCGGGAAGAGTGCCGCCGGGGTCCTCAGCGAGAATACCGGTGACGGCGCACAGATTGTGTTGTGTACGCAGCGCGTACCGAAGCCGGAGCCGGGCCCCGATGACTTCTACGACGTCGCAACGATAGCATCGGTCATCCAGTCACTCCGTCTACCGGACGGCTCCACCCGCCTGCTCGTCGAGGGAAAGAAGCGTGCATCGGTGCGAGGTATGAGTGGCCGTGGCCGTTCGATGACCGCCGATGTGACACCGATCGAAGAGGCGAAACTCCAGGAGACCGAGGAGATTCGCGCACTCATCAACACGGTGCGTGAGAGTTACCGGAAGCTCGTCAATAACTCCGCGCGAAAGATCGGTCCCGACGCTCAGAAGGCGGTCGAGCGCGCGGCGGACTCTCTTTCGGTGCTGAACGTTATCGCCGGCTACAGCCCCCTTCCGATCGAAAAGAAGATCGAGCTTCTGCGAAACACCGATCAACGCGAACGCCTCGAAGAGCTCGCCATATCGCTCGAGGCGGAGCTCGAGACTCTCGACCTCAAGAAACGGATTCAGGGTCGCGTCCGCAAGCGGCTCGAACAGAGTCAACGCGAGCACTACCTCAACGAGCAACGCAAGGAGATCGATCGTGAGCTCGGTCGCGGCGACGATGACCCGAGCGGCGCCGAAGAGATGAAGAAGCGTCTCGAGGAGAAGAAACTTCCGGATGAAGTCCGCGCCCGCTGCGAGAAAGAGATCGCACGACTGGCGAGACTGCAGCCGGTGAGTCCCGAGGCAGGGATCATCCGCACATGGCTGGACTGGATCGCCGATCTCCCGTGGCGCGAATACTCGAGTGAACACCACGACCTGCAGCAGGCGAGCGTGATACTCGATGCCGACCATTACGACATGGAGAAACCAAAGGAACGGATTCTCGACTATCTGGCGGTACACGAGTTGAAACCCGACCAACGCGGACCGATACTCTGTTTCGTGGGTCCACCGGGAACCGGAAAGACCAGTCTCGGCGCGAGCCTTGCCCGCTCATTGGGCCGGGAGTTTCTTCGAATCAGCCTCGGCGGAGTCCGCGACGAAGCGGAGATACGTGGCCACCGCAAGACGTATGTCGGTGCTCTGCCCGGAAAGATTGTGCAGAGTCTGCGGAAGGTGAACAGCTCGAATCCCGTCTTTCTCCTCGACGAGATCGACAAGATGTCGAGCGATTTCCGTGGCGATCCTGCCAGCGCTCTCCTCGAGGTTCTCGACCCCGAGCAGAACGTTAACTTCGTCGACCACTATCTCGAGGTTCCGTTCGATCTCTCCCGGATCATCTTCATCACAACGGCGAACAGCATTCACAATGTGCCGTATGCACTTCGCGACCGTATGGAGATCATCGAAATCCCGGGATATACCGAGCAGGAGAAGACTCGCATCGCGAAGGGTTTTCTCGTCCCCAAGCAGCTCGAGGCGAACGGCCTCGCGTTCGCTGACATCCGTTTCCGCGATGCTGCACTCGCGACGGTCATCCGAGACTACACCGCTGAGAGCGGCGTACGGGAGCTCGAACGGCAGATCGGGACGATTGTGCGCAAACTCGCCCGTCGCGCGGTTTCCGAGGGCGTGCGGCCACCCGGTGGTGCCCGCCCCGAAGAGGACGCCGAGAGGCCGGCAGTCGATCGTTCCGACGACGCTCCCGCCGACGCCGCAGGTTCGGCCGGGACTCCGGAGAACGGCGAAGGCACGTCTACGGCCACAAAGACGACATACTCGGCAATCGTCACTCCGAAGGTAGTTCGCAAGTCGCTCGGCAAGCCGCGACCCAACCGCGACGTGGTGTACCCCGAGCCGCGTTCGGGACTCGCCCGAGGACTGGCGTGGACCGAGCTCGGCGGCACCTTGCTTCCGGTGGAGGCGACGACATTCCGGGGTGACGGCTCACTGATCCTCACCGGCAGTCTCGGAGAGGTAATGAAGGAGAGCGGGCGTATCGCCCTGAGCTTCATTCGAAATCACAGCCACCGCTTCAGCCTCGACGAACGCCGTATCGACGAAAGCGACATCCATCTGCACGTGCCGCACGGTGCCATCCCAAAGGATGGTCCGTCGGCCGGGATTACCCTTACCGTCGCCATGCTCAGCGCACTTACCGGCATCCCGGCGCATACACACATCGCCATGACCGGCGAGATCACGCTGACCGGGCGCATTCTGCCGGTCGGTGGTGTGAAGGAGAAAGTGCTCGCTGCACTGCGCAACGATATTCCGAATGTGCTGCTCCCCGAGGGAAATCGCATTGACCGGGAAGATCTCCCTCCGGAAGTCCACCGCGGCCTGGAATTGCACTTCGTCGAATCGGTGATGGACGCGCTCTCTCTTCTCTTCCCGCAATCGCTGTTCGAGATACGCGCGACCTGATAGAGTTCGCCCCCATGGACGTACGCAAGAGCAGTGCGGACGGCGGCTTGCCGCCGGCAGGACGGAGCTTGTTGACACTGGCCGATTTCGCCGCAGGAGAAATCGATCTTCTTCTCCGTCGAGCGGCGGAACTGAAGCACGAACTCCACGCCGGAACGAGAAGAAGACGTCTCGAAGGACGCAGTATCGCTCTCCTTTTCGAGAAGCGAAGCACCCGCACACGGTGTGCGTTCGAGACCGCATTCGGCGAAGAGGGCGGCCATCCGGTCTTTCTCAGCCCGCAGGATATCCACCTCGGTGTCAAGGAAACGATCGAGGACACCGCCCG
>PUOG01000184.1 GCA_003552745.1 Spirochaetaceae bacterium | reverse complement strand
GGGAGACCGGTGCGATCCACCCGTGCCAGATTCCCCAGAGAAAGCCCGCCTCCGCGTTCTCCCGCTCCGGAGCGAAGCGTTCGGTGCCGGGTGCGCAGGCGGCGAGAACCATCACCATCAATACTATTACGGCTAAAGCCGTGAGCATGCGCTTCATTCTATGTGTCCTTCTCAAGCGAGGAGATTCGCCGCTTTCGACGTGCTGGTCAAGCGGTAGGCCTATTGCGGATCGCGGCGAAGTAAGGCACGATTCGCACGAGCGAAGGAGACGAAGAGTATGTTAATGACGACAAAACCGATGTTCGATCTCGCCTATACCGGCGGTTTCGGTGTTGGTGCGTTCAACGTGAATAATATGGAGATCACCCAGGCGATAATCGAGGCGTGCGCGGATAAGAAGAGTCCGGTGATCCTCCAGATTTCGAAGGGTGCGCGCAGCTACGCGAACATCAAGTTTCTGACGAAAATAATCGAGGCGTGTGTCGAAGAGTACCCGGATGTTCCCATAGCGATTCACTGCGATCACGGTGACACGATCGAGCTGATCAAGGATTGTATTTCCGACGGCTATACGTCGGTCATGATCGACGGCTCGCACCACGAGTTCGACGAGAACGTACGGCTTACCGCCGAAGCGGTGAAACTCGCCCACGAGGCGGGGGTGGTCGTCGAGGCGGAGCTCGGACAGCTCGGCGGCATCGAGGAAGATGTTGTAGGCCTTTCCGCCGAGGAGTACGAAAAGAACCTGGAGAAGTTCCTGACCGACCCGCAGCAGGCGAAGGAGTTCGTCGAGCGCACCGGTCTCGACAGTCTGGCGGTCGCGATCGGGACGAGCCACGGAGCATACAAGTTCGCCAAGGAGCCGACGCTCGCCTTCGACCGCATCGAGAAGATTATGGAGACGTGTCCGAATGTGCCGCTTGTCATGCACGGCTCATCGAGTGTGCCACAGGAGTACGTCCAGCTGGTGAACAAGTACGGCGGTGCGATGCCGAACGCGATGGGCGTTCCGGAAGACCAGATCGCCAATGCGGTGCGGACCTACGGCGTGTGCAAGGTCAACATCGACACCGATCTTCGCCTTGCGATGACCGCGAAGATCCGCGAAGTCTTCTCCACGAAACCGGAGGAGTTCGACCCGCGCAAGTACCTCGGCCCCGCGCGCGAGGAGATCGTTACCATGGTCAAGCGCAAGCTCGACGTCCTGAACAGCTCCGGTAAGGCCGACGAAGTCGTGAAGCATTGGGAAAAGCTCGGTAAACCGCTTCCGAGCTATTACGGCAAGTGAGCCGGTGAAGTCATGCGCCGTATTCTGGTATCGCTCGGGGTGGTCGTGTGGGCGGCGCTGCTGGTCGCCGCCTGCGACCGTCCCGACGCGACGATCGGTGTTCGAATCGACGATTTCCTCGACGATCTCGCAGCCGGCAACTTCGGCTCCGATATGGAGCGACACTTCCACCCCGACGCCGATGTCGACACTTTCAACACCGAAGAGGAGTGGGGCGAGCACTTCCGCGCCGGTGAGGCCGAGCGCTATGAGTGGCGGGAGGCCCACGACGACTCGCGCGAAGACACCGACGACTACGACGATACCGGCGCAACTCGCATCTACTCACGGGTGTTTATTCATACCAATGACGGCGAAAGAGACGACTGGCTTACCAGCTTCGTCGTGCGCCAGGACGGCTCCGATTGGCTCATCCGGGCGATCGAGATCGACGACGACCAACCCGGCGAAGGACGGATTCGGTAGGATATGATGCAGACGAACGGAAGCGCAGGAGAGAGCGTTGCAATTCTCTGGGATGTGGAGAACGTCGCGCCGAACGCGACTCCGCAAATGGTATCGATCATAAACGATTTCGCCTCTCGGCACGGACGAGTTTCGGTATCGTTCGCGTTCGCCGATTGGAGTAAGCGCAACTGGAGGGGCGCCGATTCCGAGCTCGCCCAGCAGTCGTTTCAGCTCATCCACGTCCCGCGCGCTCGTAAGAACAGCTCCGACATATCGATGGTCACGCACGCGATGGAGCTCCTCTTTCTCTACCCGCACATATCCACCTATGTCCTCGTGACCGGCGACAGCGATTTCCGCCCGTTGATCGTCTCGATTCGACGCCGGGGCGCGAACAGCATCGTGCTGTGCGACTCAAAGAACGCCAGCGAGGATCTGCTCGCGCTCGCCGATACGTTTCAGGACTACCGCGACCTGCTCGCCGACGACGACGCGGATGTGGAGGACGAGAGCGAGGAGCCGCGGCCGAATCGCGATCGCGGGGCGGCGAAGGGTGCCTCTGCTCCGGCGGCGGATCTGACCCGCGAGCGGGCGTTTGCGCTGCTCGCCGAAACGGTCGCGATGATGAAGGAGAGCGGCAAGACGCCGACGCTCGGACCGGTGAAGATTCGCATGAAGCTGTTGAACGAGGACTTCGATGAGGGCAAGCTCGGCTACAAGAGCTGGAAGTCGTTCGTGCTCGCAGCGCGCGACCGAGGACATGTGGAGGTCTCGCCGCGTGACAACGATCTGGTTGTCGATCTCCCCGCCTCCTCGAAGAAAGATCGCTTCGAGTTCTCCGAGCCTTTTGCAACGTTGCGGGCGGTGGTAGTCGACGAGGCGAAGCGCACGAAGGATGGACGTGCCCCATTCGCCGCCGTAAGCAAAGAGATGAAAAACCGCAAGGTCGATTTCCACGAGTTCGGATACTCGAAGTTCAAGAAGCTCGCCGAGGCGGCGGAGAAGCGCGGCATTATCGAGGTGGTGCGCGAAGGGCTCGATTTGTACGCGCGCCCCGGGGCGTAGAGGTCCGGCAGCAGAGCCCGAACATTCTTTTTCTTGCGTAATTCTTTCGGACTCCGATATACTTCGGCGCAGAACCTAATGCAAAGGGGGCTCTAAGGTATGTGTAAGAAAGGACGATCTAGCGCGCGGCTTCTCACCGCGGTGTTTGCTGCGCTCTTCCTGGTCGCCGGCATGTCGCTGTTCGCCGCGGGCGCGGCCGAGGAAGCGGCGGTTGTCGAGCAGGACCTGGTCATCGCGACACATTCGGACATCGTAAGTCTCGATCCGCACGGGTCGAACGACTCGCCGTCGAGTCAGGTGCGGACGCAGATCTACGATACGCTTCTCTATCACGACGAGAATCTCGAACTGCACCCGGGGCTCGCCGTGGAATGGGAGATGATCGAGGATACGGTCTGGGAGTTCCAGCTCCGTGAAGGGGTGACCTTCCACAATGGAGATGCATTTACCGCCGATGCGGTGAAGGCGAACTTCGAACGTGTGATCGACCCGGAGTTCGGCTCCGAGCGCGCGTTTCTCTATGATATGATCACCGAGGTACGGGTAGTCGACGATCTCACCGTCCAGATCGAGACCGAGTATCCGTTTGCGCCGCTGCTCGCTCATCTGGCGCACGACGCCGGCGGCATCGCGCATCCGGACGCACTGGAAGAGGCGGGATTCGACGAGGTCGAACCGATCGGTACCGGTCCGTTCGTGCTGGAGCTGTGGGAGCCGGGCGACGAGATCGTACTGGTGCGCAACGACGACTACTGGGGCGATCTGCCGAATCTCGAAAGCGTCACGTTCCAGATCGTGCCGGAGGAGAGCACCCGGCTCGCGATGGTCGAGCGCGGCGACGCTCATATCGCGGAAATACTCCAACCGGCAAATATGGGACGGGCGGAAGGCTCGCCGGCGATGAATCTCGAGCTCTATGAGTCGCTCAGCCTTACCTACGTGAGCTTCAATACTCAGAAGGAGCCGTTCGACGATGTGCGCGTCCGTCAGGCGATTACCATGGCGATCGACAAGGAGTCGATCATCGAAGGAATCGTCGAAGGCGCCGGCGTGCCGGCGGTCGGGCCGATTAACGAGCTCGTCTTCGGTGCACACCCCGATCTCGCCGATCTCGAGTTGGCGTACGATCCGGACCGAGCGGCCGAACTGCTCGCGGATGCCGGATATCCCGACGGATTCGAGACGACCGTCTGGACCAACGACAATCCGACCCGCATCGCAATCGCGGAAGTCATGCAGCATAACCTCGCAGAGGTCGGTATAGATGTGTCGATCGAGGTCCTCGAGTGGGGCGCCTATCTCGACGAGACCGCCGAGGGTAATCACGACATGTTCATCCTCGGGTGGGTCACCGTCACCGGCGACGCCGACTACGGTATGTACGCGCTTTTCCACTCCGATAACCAGGGTGCGGCAGGTAACCGCTCGTTCTACACCGAGGATCGTGTGGATGAGTTGCTTGATTCAGGGCGTACGGAAGGCGACATGGAAAACCGCGAGGCGCTGTACTTCGAAGTGCAGGAGTACCTCGTGGATGACGCACCGTTCGTCTATCTCTACCATCCGTACTACATGCTTGCTATCGGCAACAGTGTCGAAGGGTATCGACATCGCCCCGACAATATGCCGGTGCTGACGGATGTGATTCTCACCTCCGATTGAGCTCGAGGGGGACGGTCGATTCTCTTGCGAATCGGCCGTCACCCCGGTTTTCGTGTCCACGGCTCGAGCTCGATGCCGGGCAAGTGGCAGGAGTTACGGTTGAGCAGCATAGATTACGAATCCCACGAACAAGTTGAGATCGCCGAACACGAACATGAAGGCGGACTCCCACCGGCGGCGAAGTGGAGTCTCCTGTTCCGGAAGCTTGCTCGAAATCGCAGCGCCGTTGTGGGCGGCGTATTCATCCTTCTTCTCATCGCGATGGCGTTGACACCGTCGACTTTCGCCACTCACGACCCGGTGCGCTTCCAGAACCCGACCAACAGATTCCAGGCGCCGACCAGCGAACACTGGTTCGGCACCGACAACCTCGGGCGCGACGTCTACAGTCGGGTAATCTACGGCACCCGCGTTACGCTGTACGTGGCGTTCAGCTCTGTGTTCGTCGGTGCGATCGTCGGTGTCACACTCGGTATGGTTTCCGGATACTACGGCCGCTGGGTCGATGCGGTAATCATGCGGATCATGGACGTCCTGCTCGCTTTCCCGGGTATTCTGCTCGCACTGGCGATCATTGCCGCGCTCGGAGCGTCGCTCAACAATGTGATCGTGGCGATAGCCATCTTCTCCATTCCGTCGTTTGCGCGGATCGTGCGTGGATCGACGCTCGCGGTGCGCCAGCTCGAGTATATCGAGGCGATACGGGCGCTCGGCGCGCGCGACGGGAAGATCATCTTCCAGCACGTCTTGCCGAATGTCCTCTCACCGATCATCGTTCAGGCGACCCTCTATATCGCCACGGCGATTCTCATCGCGAGCGGGCTCTCGTTTCTCGGTCTCGGCGCTCAGCCGCCGATTCCCGAGTGGGGGCTCATGCTGGCCGCCGGGCGCGACTTCATCTGGAACGCGATCCATGTCTCGCTCTTTCCCGGCCTCGCGATCGTTCTGGCCGTGCTCTCGTTCAATCTGCTCGGGGACGGCCTTCGTGACGCGCTCGATCCGCGAATGAAGACGTGAGCAAAGGGGAGGCTGAACCGTGTCTTTGTGGACCTACATAGCCCGCCGCCTCTTGCAGATGATCCCGGTTCTGCTCGGCGTCGTTTTTCTCGTTTTCTATATGATGCATCTCGTGCCCGGTGATCCGGCGCAGATAATGGCCGGCGAGCGCGCCGACCCGCAGCGCCTCGAAGTCATGCGAAATCGGCTCGGCCTGAACGATCCGCTGCACGTCCAGTACTTCCGCTATCTGACGAATGCGCTCCGGGGAGACCTCGGTGATTCGATTCGGAATAATCGCCCGGTGACCACCGAGATATTCTCGTCGAGATACTGGGTTACGCTGCAGCTTGCCTCGATGAGCATCGTTCTGTCCGTGTTCATGGGGTTAGTCGCCGGAATTGTGTCGTCGGTCTGGCGCTATTCGGTCTTCGATACCGCCATCATGCTGCTTGCCCTCTTCGGCTTGTCGATGCCGAACTTCTGGCTCGGCATAATGCTCATCTACTGGTTCAGCGTACAGCTGTTCGTGCTCCCGGCGGCCGGCTGGGGAACGTTTCAGCAGGCGATCCTTCCGGTCATCACGCTCGGAACTGCAGGCGCCGCGGTAATCGCCCGCATGACCCGTTCGAGCATGCTCGAGGTCATCAACCAGGACTACATCCGCACCGCGCGCGCGAAGGGTGTGCGCGAGGCGGTCGTTATCAACAAGCACGCATTGCGCAACGCGCTGATTCCGGTCGTCACGGTGGTCGGGCTGCAGTTCGGCTTCTTCCTCGGCGGTTCGGTGCTGACCGAGACGGTCTTCGCGATCAACGGACTCGGGCGGCTCATGGTCTCGGCGATTAACGCGCGCGACTTCCCCGTGGTGCAGGGGGCGGTTCTCGTCGCCTCGGTCTCGTTCATGGTCGTGAACCTGCTCGTAGACATTACCTACCGATTCCTGAACAAGCGCATCGAGCTCAGCTGAGAGAGGGAGAGAGATTATGCAGTTCGAACGCGATTCGGTCCCTCTGCTCGAAGTCCGGGACCTGCGTACGTCGTTTTTCACCGACGCCGGCGAAGTCAAG
>PUOG01000019.1 GCA_003552745.1 Spirochaetaceae bacterium | reverse complement strand
GTGCGCAGGCCGAGCTCGACGCCGACCGGCGCCGAATCACCCGTGAATCAGAGCGTCGAGATCTCCAGTTCGATGTGGTACGCGCGTATGCCGCGCTGCTCGGAGCGGGCGACGCGGTCGACGTGCTTCGGTTGAGCGTGGAGCGGCGTACCGACGAGCGTGCGCGGAGCGAGGTGCTCTACGAGCTCGGTGAGATCCGGCGCAGCGAGCTCATACAGGCGGAGATCAATCTGCTCCAGGCCGAAGACGATCTGTACGACTCGCTGCACGACCGGCGCGTTGCATCCGAGCGCTTTGCCCTGCTCACCGGTCATCCGCGCGCGACGCAGTTCGAGCTGCGGCCGGCGGACATCGATTCGCGTCGTGAGGTCGACTTCGAGGCGGCGGTCGCCGAGGCGCTCGCCAATCGAATCGAGCTGCAGGTTCAAGACGTACGCGGTGCCCTCGGGGTGCTCGATGCCCGCCGGGTGGCTGCCGAGAGCCGTCCCGGCCTGGAGGTCGAAGGTGGACTCTCCGGCGCGCTCGGGTGGGAAGAGGAGACGCGGTCGATCGACTGGAACGTCGGGATTCAGCTTTCGATCCCTATCTTCGATCCGGCGCGATCGGTTCGTCGCGAGCGAGTACATAGCGCCGAGGCGCAACTCGCTCTGGAGCGGGAGCGGACGGTAGAGGCGATCCGTACCGAGGTGGGCGAGGCTTTGCAGAATCTCGCCTCCGCCGAGCGTCGGATTCGATTGGCCGAGTTGCAGCTGGAGCGAACGCAGGATGAAGCCGAGCGCGTTCGGGCCGAGTACGAGGACGGCGTCCGCGGCCGCGTGGACTGGCTTGCCGCTCGTGTTGATGTGTCGAACGCACAGATCGCCCTCGAGCGAGCGCGCACCGATCTGCGCGTGTCCGCGATCGAGCTCGATCGCACTCTCGGGAGGTAGGGCCTCCATGGCAGGTGCTGTATGAACGACGAGATCGTACGCGTCGAGAATCTGAATCGTATCTACCGCCTCGGACACGAAGAGGTCCACGCTATTCGCGACGTCAACCTGACCGTTCGAAAGGGCGAATTCGTCGCGATCATGGGACCGTCCGGTTCGGGCAAGTCGACATTCCTCAATCAGCTCGGCTGCCTCGACCGCCCGACCTCGGGGCGCTACATCCTCGCCGGCACCGATGTTTCCCGCTTGAACGACGACGAGCTCGCGGCCATTCGCGGTCGCACGATCGGGTTCGTGTTTCAGCGCTTCAACCTCCTCGCACGCACGACCGCGATCGACAACGTGGAGCTTCCGCTGCTCTATCAGGGTGGCTCCCGCGGCAGCATCCGTGCCAGGCGGCTGCTCGAGACCTTCGGCCTGCCCGAGCGAGCCGAACACCGTCCGCAGGAACTCTCCGGCGGCGAACAGCAGCGGGTGGCGTTTGCCCGCGCGCTCGTGAACGCACCGAGCGTGATACTCGCCGATGAGCCGACCGGCAATCTCGATTCGCAGCGCAGCGAAGAGATCATGCAGCTGCTCTGCGACCTGAACCGGTCGGGAATGACGATTATCCTGATCACGCACGAGGAAGATATCGCCCGGTATGCCGCCCGGATCGTGCGCTTTCGCGACGGCGAGGTCGTCTCGGATGAGCCGGTGCTCGATCGCACCGTCCCGCCGGCCGGAGAAATCGATCTGCCGTCGACCGAGGGTGCACCGATCGTAGGAGGCGGAAGGCTCGGCGCCCGGATCGCGACTACCGGCGAGTACGTCGCCTCGGCGGTTCGCAGCCTGCTGCAGAATCGTCTTCGCGCAGGATTGACCATGCTCGGAATCCTCATCGGAGTGGCGGCGGTGATCGCGCTCGTCTCTATCGGACAGGGGGCCGAGGCGAGCGTACGTGCCCAGATAGAGGGCCTCGGGACCAACCTGATTACCGTCGTTCCCGACACCTCGCGCACGCGTGGGAGCGGACCGACCGGGGAGCAGCTGACCTGGCAGCACGCGCAGCTGCTGCGCGACTCTATTCCCGGCCTGGTCGGAGTTGCGCCGGAAGTATCGCAGCGAACACAGGTGCGCTTCGAGCGCGAGAGCCGGGCCTTCAACGTGATCGGCACGACCGGTGCCTACCCGGCAATGCGTAACTGGGAGGTCGCCGAGGGGTGGTTCTTCAGCGAGGGTGATGTTGATGCACGCGCGCACGTAGCGGTACTCGGCGCACGAGTGGCCGACGACCTCTTTCCGTACCGTGGCGCGCTCGGACAGCGGGTCCGGATCGGACATACAACGTACGAGGTCGTCGGTGTCATGACCGAACGGGGCGGATTCGGATTTCAGAGCAACGACAATGCGGTCTTCGTACCGATCACGACCGCGATTCGCCGTCTGACCGGCAGCGAACAGGTCCGCTCTATCGCCGCGCAGGTCGGCGATCGGGCGGTGATGGAGCAAACGCGTGGCGATATCGCAACGGTGCTGCGCGCGGATATCGGCGTACGCGGCGACGGCAGCGATGTGTTCAGCATTATGACACAGGACGACGTGCTCTCGACGATGCAGTCGGTTACCGGAACGCTGACGATGCTTCTCGCGAGCATCGCCGCGATATCGCTTCTCGTCGGCGGCATCGGGATAATGAATATCATGCTCGTCTCGGTCTCCGAGCGGACCCGCGAGATCGGCATCCGCAAGGCGATCGGTGCGCGCCGCCGTGACGTGATGGTGCAGTTTCTTTCGGAAGCGATGATCCTCGCGGCGCTCGGTGGTCTGCTCGGCTGGCTTGCGGGCACCGGAGCTGCGCGACTGGTAGCGGGTCTGATGGATGTAGCGGGAGTAATATCGCTGGAGACGGTCGTCGTCGCGATCGGTTTCAGCACTCTGGTAGGTGTCTTTTTCGGGTGGTATCCTGCACGAAAGGCATCGGGTCTCGACCCGATCGAAGCGCTTCGTTACGAGTAGTTGCTATGCAGGCACGGGTGTTGGTCGTCGAAGATGTCGCCGAGATGGCGGAACTCATCTCGCTCTATCTGCGCAAGGACGGCATAGATGTGCATGCGGTCGACAGCGGTGAGCGGGCTCTGGAGCTGCAGCACGAGCAGCCGTTCGATCTCGTCGTGCTCGATCTGAACTTGCCGGGAATGGACGGGTTCGAGGTTCTCCAGCAGTTGCGCGGGGAGTCGGATATCCCGGTTGTCGTCGTGTCGGCACGCGACGCCGACGAGGACATCATCCTGAGCCTGGGAATCGGCGCCGACGAGTTCGTCACGAAGCCGTTTTCGCCCAAGGTCCTCGTTGCGCGGGTGCGCGCGATGCTGCGTCGAAGCCGCACCGTCGATGGGCAGGAAGAGCGGGAGGAGAGTGTCATCCGCTTCGGTCCGTTTGCCCTCGACACCGAAGCGTATACACTCAAACGTGACGGCGAGCGCGTGCCGCTCTCTCCCCGCGAGTTCGATGTTCTCCAATTTCTCCTCAGTAATGCCGGTAAGCCGCACACGCCGCAGCAGATCTACTCGGCGGTATGGGGAAACCAGTACGGTGAGATCACCTCCGTCGGAGTGTATGTGCAGCGGTTACGCCGTAAGCTCGAAGACGATCCGCGGGAGCCGGAATACATCCTGACGTTGCACGGAAAGGGATACTGTTTCGAGCGGGAGATGCTGCAGGTGTGAAAACGCGAACGAAGCTTGCATTCCTGATCGGCGGTATGGTGCTCATTCCTATTGTCGTTACGCTTGCTGCGGTTGCGGTGCGCGTGTCGAGAATCGAGCGCGAGGAGAAGATTCCGGTGGCCGCCACTGCCGTTGAGTGGATGCACGAGAGCCGCGATGAGTTGCTCGGCGGAGAATATCCGCACGATGCGATCGAGGAGCTACCCTATGACGTGGAAGCGGCCGCCTTCACTACCGAGGGCAAGGTGATCGCCTCCTCGCTGCCCGAGTTCGAGCCGGATGAACCGCTCGATTTCGACTTCCTCTTTCGCTATCTCACCGAAGAGAGCTACGAGCGGAACATCCTGCTGCAGGCATTCGGCGACGATCCGGAAGGGGGAGCTCAGGGTACCATCCTGTTGAGTTACCCACCGGTTCCGCGCGAGCGCATAACCCGGGACAGGGCGATCGAGTTCTTTCTCTTCATGAGCGCACTGGTGGTGGTGTTCGCCGGCGGAATGGGCTATCTGATCCTGCGGGGTATCCGGAGCAACCTTTTTACGCTCGAACAGGCAACAGGCAGAATAGCCGCCGGAGACCTCGACTTCGAGCTGCGCCCGAGCGGCAATGACGAGTTCGCCTCGCTCACACGGGCGTTCGACGAGATGAGGGCTGCGCTCAAGGAAGAGTACGCGCGCCGCTCCCGGTTCATTATGGGCGTAAGCCACGATCTGCGCACCCCCATCTCACTGATCGAAGGGTACGCCGAAGCTCTCCAGGACGGGCTGGTCGAGGACGCCGAACAGAGCAAGCGCTACCTCGGCGTTATCCGCGAGAAAGCCGACCGGCTCAACGCGCTCGTAGAGCAGCTCATCGGGTTCTCGCGGCTACAGACGAGCGAGTGGCGTGCGACGCTTGAACCGGTTGCTATCGCGCCGTTTCTCCGCGAGCTCGGCCGGCGCTACCGGATGGATTGCGAGCTCTACGGTCGCGAGTTTTCCTGGGCGGTGGAGCTTTCGGAGAAGACGGTGGTCGACATGGACGAGCAGATGGCCACCCGCGTGTTCGAAAACATCATCTCTAACTCGATTCAGCATACCGGCAACGGCGGACATATTCGTCTCGAGGCGCGTCCGGACGCCGATCGTGTGCGGGTGGAGATCTCCGACGACGGACCGGGCATGAGCAGCGAGGAAGCGATGCGAGCGTTCGAACCGTTCTATCGCGGATCGAGTTCGCGGAGGGAAGGCGGTTTCGGGCTCGGGCTGGCGAACGCGAAGGCGGTCGCCGAGGCTCACGGTTGGGAGATATCCGCGCGTTCTCGCGAAGGCTCGGGCGCCTCGGTCGTTGTGTCGATGCCGTTGTCGTCGGTAAAGCGCACGTAGTGGCGGTAGAGGCGCAGGATATTACGAACATACTGCACCGGTTCGGTGCCTCGGGCGTAGCCGAAGTGGACGACCTCGTGGTTGTAGTATTCCGGCTCCATCTTTCTCACCAGATAGTCGGCGACACTCTCCCATGAGTCCGGATCGTCGCCGTAATACTCGGCGAGTCTCCTCGCGTCCTGCACATGACCGCGCCCGACGTTATACGAGGCGAGTACGAATCGCAGCCGCGTCTCATCGTCGTCGATTTCCCTGGTCCATGTTTCGTCGAGCCAGAGAAGGTAGCGCGCCCCGGCCTCGATACTCTGGCGTGGATCTGTGGGGCTGCCTGCCCCGTGCTGCCGCGCGGTGGCCGGCATGAGCTGCATGACTCCGACCGCGCCGGCCCACGACCGTGCATTCGGGTTGAAGCGTGACTCCTGGTAGGCGAGCGCGGCCAGGAGTCTCCAGTCCCATTCGATCTCGCGCGCAACCTCGCGGAAGATGTCGTCCCACGGAGAGATCGAGCCACCGACCGAAGAGAACGCCGAATCGTCCAGCCGCGACCGAAACGCGCGCGGTGTGTCGAAGTAGCGCCGGTAGATCACGTTGAAGTCGGCGTGTTCCCGCTCGGCGGCGAGCCATTCGTTGATCCGTGAGAGGAGCTCGGTCGATCCGGGGCGAACCGCCCAGGCGGTCCGCTGTACGAGGCTGATCGGCGTCTCCACGTCGACATCGCGATAATACGATGCGGTGATGCGGGCTATGTTCTCGTCCGCGACCGTAAGCGGGACTTCGCCTTTGTGTACCGCCTCGATCAGCTGTTCGGTCGTGACATCGCGGGGAGCCTCGACGATGTCGATGGGGTCACCGATCTCGCGGGCGAGGTTCTCCAACCGTGACACGTAGGCGGACGCCGCGCGAACGTGTACCTCCCGTCCGGCCAGTTCGTACGGCCGGCGAATGAGCCGGCGTTCTGTGATATGTCGCGGTACCTCGCGCCAATCGTCCGGCTTCGGCTGCACGAGTACCTGCCTCGTCGACGCGACCGTGTCGCTGAACTCTACCCGTTCGCGCCGGTCGGAGGTCACCGAGAGCCGGTAGGCGATCAGATCGCCTTCTCCCGATTCGAGCAGATCGAGCATCTCGGCGATGTCGTAGGCGGGGATGATGTCGAGCTCGAGACCGAGTGAATCGGCGAATCTGCCGACGAGCTCGTAATCGAATCCCAGCGGTTCACCGCGGTAGATGAAATAGCTCAACGGCCCGTAGCTCGTGATAGCCCGCACGGTACCGCGCTCCTCGATTTCCGGGAGATCGGCGCCGGGGTCGGGTTCCGCCTCGTCCCGCGCGCACGAACCGACCGCGAGCAGCACGCCCGCGAGCCCGAGGATGAGCGAAAGGCGAATCGGGCGGGTCGCGAATCGATTCACACTAAAGAAGTATATAGATGCGTATCCGAGTGGGTCAAATTGACGCTTGTCGGCAACGGACACGCAGCAGTTCTCATTTTGACTTTGTAATGAGAAGCGAAGGATTGGATAAACTCTAATATCTCCAGACTAGACACTAGCGATTTTACCCGTCATACTCGGTGTCGATGGGTGGCGAAGTC
>PUOG01000269.1 GCA_003552745.1 Spirochaetaceae bacterium | reverse complement strand
TAGTTCAAAGAGGGTGGAAGGCACGGCTGTTCGATCGAATACACTCATTATGCAGCTATTTTACGAAAAGGCGCCGATGCTGCGCAAGTATATGCATGCGGTCCGCCGGAACAGATACCGAGCGAAGGCCTTGACCCTCGGATGCCATGCCCGCTACTATTCTCCACCCGTACACGCTTTTTCGTATTTTTCTGGAGGCACATTATGGCCGGACGAATCTCCAAGAACGCCCGACGAGAGGGTAATAAAGAGCTTATGAGCCGCTGGGGCGGCAAGATCGTAATGAAGACCCGTTTTCAAGACGGCCGGCTGAAGCACTATGCCGTCTGCGAGAAGAGCGGCAAGGAAGCACGCCGCCCGAAGGATCTCATGTAGGAGTTTGAATAATGGCGAGTAAAACGAAAGGGAATCTTCAACGAGTTCGACTCAAGAGCACCGAGAGCCCGCACTGCTATTACACGGTGAAAAACAAGCGAAACCTGCCGAACAAGCTCGAGTTCAAGAAGTACGACCCGGTCGTCCGCCGACACGTACTCTATCGGGAGTCCGGAAAGGTATAGGGCACGGCGACGACATCTGCTTCGGATTCCTCCGTGCTCATAAGTCCGTGCTCATAAGGAAGAGAATATGCCTACATGCAAAATAAGTGGCAAAAGACCACTCTCAGCGAACAACGTCTCGAAGGCGAACAACAAGACCAAGAAGACGCAACATCCGAACCTCCATCGAAAACGAATCTATGTTCCCGAGCTCGGTCGTTCGGTAACCCTCCGGGTTTCGAGTCGCGGCTTGCGAACGATTACACGAAACGGGCTCATGGAGTTCCTTAAGAAGAACGGATTGAAGCTGAAGGACGTGGTCGGCTAGCTTGTCGGACTTCACTTCGGAGACTTCACTTCGGAATTGAGTATTGGGCGCATACCCTTGCGCGAACATGCATTTTGATCGTCGAAAGTATGCAACAGGCTGCGCTAATACTCAATTCTGCCCACATGTCCGACAAGCTCCTAGGGTGTCGTTCGGCACCAAGCGGCTCGAACGCGTTGTAGTTGGATGCCGCCTGCGAATAGCAACTGCAACTGATTCAGGAAGCGCGTCACGTCGGCGCGCTCTTTTTTGTGCGATTTCTTAACCATGATGTTCGAGCAGTGGATAGCCGGTACGATACTCAACCTTCTCATCGCTGTCGCCGCCTACCGTAAACGGGCGGTCACCGCCTCCGGCGCGGTTGCAGGCTTCGTTGTCGGAACAGTCATGTTCGTTGCAGGCCCCGCATACTGGGGATTGCTCATGCTCTTCTTCATCGGTTCGACACTGTTCGGCCGGGCGGGCGAAAAGAATTACCCGCAACTTCGCGAGATACATGCGAAGGGAGACCGCAGAGATGTGTGGCAGGTCATTGCTAACGCCGGTCCGGCCGCGGTCGCGGCGGCGGCGATCGTCTTCGGCGCCGGTTCCTGGGCTGATCGGGCATTCGTTGCGAGTCTCGCGGCAGCCACAGCCGACACCTGGTCGAGCGAGATCGGGAGCAGGAGCTCGAAGCCTCCGGTCTCGATCCTGACTCTGAAGCCGACGGTGCCGGGTATATCCGGAGCAGTGACGCGCCTCGGACTCGTGGCGGGACTCGCCGGTGCGGTCATCACCGCTGTCGCCGGCGCGGGGGTTGTGACACTCGCGGGCGCATCTGCTTCCGAGGCGCTGATCGTCGCGACGATGGGCGCTGTTCTCGGAGCATTCGGAACACTTCTCGACAGCGTTCTCGGGGCTACGGTGCAAGTGCAGTACCGTCGCCGCGACGGCTCACCGACGGAGAAACCTGCCGACCGAAGCGGTGCACGGCACGAAATCGAGCGTGGGGTACGCTGGGTCAACAACGATGTCGTGAATCTGATAACCACCGCGAGTGTCGCGGTAATCGCGGTGGCATTTAGCTTGTAGTCCAGCGTACAGCTGAGCGGCCGTAAAGCGAAGCGGCGCCTACCGCTCGCTCTCGATCTGCACCTCTTCGGAAATCCAGGAGAGGTACGCGGTCAATCCGCTCTCAACAGGCACGAAGATAAGCTCCGGGACTTCATACGAGTGGCGAGCCTTAAGATGGCGCTCGAACGCTTCGCAAGCCGACTCGGTTGTTTTGCACAGAAGCACGGCCTCCGGCTCATCGGCTACTTCGCCTTTCCAGCGGAAGAAGCTGCGGACTCCTGAAACGATCTGAACGCAGGCAGCCAGTCGTTGCTCGACCAGTGTCCGTGCCAGATGTGCAGCCTCCGACTCGGGGGCCGTCGTGATCGCAATTCGATACTCAGTCATCCGGATACACGCTCCGACTCACCCCGCCTGCTCGGCAACCGCTGCGATCTCGTCGTCACGGAAGATACGGTCGATATCGAGAATGATGAGGAAGTGCTCCTCTACCTTTCCTATTCCGTGGATGAAGCGATTGTCCACCTTGGTCCCGATCGAAGGTGCCGGCTCGATCTGACTGTCGTTCAGGCCGATGACCTCCTGGACTGAATCGGCAAGCGTTCCGAGTGTCACCGTATCCCCATCGACCGTTACTTCCATAACGACAATCGAAGTGTCGATTGTCTGGTCGGTTTGTCCCATGTCGAACTTCAGGCGAAGATCTACCACCGGTACCACACTTCCACGCAGATTTATCACCCCGCGCATGAACTCCTGAGTGCGCGGAACTTTAGTAACCTCGGTATACTCGAGGACCTCTTTGACCTTGTTCACCTCGACCGCATACGTCTCGCCGGCGAGCGTAAAAGTAAGGTACTGATTATCGGCACTCTGTACGCTGTCACTCATAGATTTTCGACCTCCTTGACCTGCTTGAGTATACGTTCGTTCACCGGTAGCGGTAAAGAGATGAAGAGGCGGTGGGTTCTTCATCAGAAACGATTGACATATAGCGTATTTCGTGGGATTCTGCCGGTCAGCAACACAAGATATTGTGTAGTCAACCTCACAATCGGGAGAAACCTGACACGCAGGAAGGCAGATCATGGCGAAGACGGCAAAAAAAGCACAGACGGAGATAGCGTTTCAACCTGCTTCGGTAGACATATGGGACCAGAAGTACCGGCTCAAGAGCAAGGACGGCCGTTGCATCGATGAGTCCATCGACGACACCTACAAGCGAGTCGCCAGGGCGCTCGCCGAAATCGAGCGGGAGTCCGAGCAGGAGCAGTGGTACGAGCGTTTCCTCTGGGCCATGCGCAACGGCGCGATCCCCGCGGGGCGGATCATCTCGAACGCCGGCGGCTGGGAACACAAGCCGGCCACATCGACGATCAACTGCACCGTCTCGGGGACCGTCCACGACTCCATGGACGATATCCTGCGGAAGGTCCATGAAGCGGGGCTGACCCTCAAAGCCGGCTGCGGAATCGGCTACGACTTCTCCACGCTGCGCCCGCGCGGCGCCTACGTCTCGGGAGCGGGATCGCACACCTCCGGACCGCTCTCATTCATGGACATCTACGACCGCATGTGCTTCACCGTTTCGTCGGCCGGTGGCCGGCGCGGCGCGCAGATGGGAACCTTCCACGTCGGGCATCCCGACGTCATGGAGTTCATCCGGGCCAAGCGCGAGGATGGACGTCTTCGCCAGTTCAACCTCTCGCTTCTGATTACCCACGCCTTCATGGAAGCGGTGAGCGCCGACGCTGAGTGGCCGCTCGCCTTTCCGCTGACAGCCAGGGAGGTCGACGCGGAAGGGATCGATGTCAACGACGCCTCAGTCGTGGTCTGGCGCGAGTGGCCGATTTCCGAGCCGTACGTGACCGACGAGAACAACCTCGTCGCCTGTCGAATCTACAAGACGATTCGCGCGCGCAAGCTGTGGAATCTGATCATGCGCTCGACGTATGACTACGCCGAACCCGGCTTCGTCCTCATCGACGAGGTGAACGAACAGAACAACAACTGGTTCTGCGAGACGATCCGCGCGACCAATCCGTGCGGAGAGCAGCCGCTGCCGCCGTACGGCTCGTGCCTGCTCGGCTCGATCAACCTTACCAGGTTCGTCGAATCGCCGTTCACGAACCGGGCGCGCTTCAACTGGGACCGCTACCGGGAGGTAGTCTCGGTTTTCACCCGAATGCTCGACAACGTCGTCGAGATCAACGGACTGCCGCTCGACCGACAGCGGCAGGAAATCGAGCGAAAACGCCGGCACGGCATGGGCTTTCTCGGGCTCGGCAGCACGGTCACCATGCTCACCATGAAGTACGGTTCGCCCGACTCGGTCGAGTTCACCGAAGAGGTTTCCCGTGAGCTCGCGATAGCCGGCTGGAAGGCCGGAATCGAGCTCGCCGAGGAAAAAGGACCCGCTCCGATCATGGGCGAGGAGTTCGAAATCACCGCCGACATGCTGCGAAAACGTCCCGAACTGAACGAAGACGGCTATTCGCTCGGCGACCGGGTGCCTGGCAAGGTACTGCTCGCCCGCTACAGCCGCTATATGCAGCGACTCGCCGAAGTGGCTCCGGAACTGGTCGAGGAGATAGCGCAGAAGGGCGCCCGCTTCACCCATCACTCGTCGATCGCCCCGACCGGAACGATCTCGCTCTCGCTCGGCAACAACGTCTCCAACGGCATCGAGCCGAGCTTCGCGCATCACTACTTCCGCAATGTGATCCGCGAAGGTCGTAAGTCGAAAGAACAGGTTGATGTATTCTCGTTCGAACTGCTCGCCTACCGGAGGCTCGTCGATCCGCACGCGCTGCCGCAAGGCGATTCGGGGACCGCCGAAGAGCCGGAGAACGGGCACAACGGCGCGGTTAACGGGTCGGCCGGCGACCACACCTTGCCCGATTACTTTCTGACCGCCGACGACATCAACCCGATGCAGCATGTCGATATTCAGGCAGCCGCACAGAGGTGGGTCGACTCGTCGATTTCGAAGACGGTGAATATCCCGACCGACTATCCGTACGACGACTTCCAGGACGTCTATATGTACGGCTACCAGCGCGGACTCAAAGGGTGCACGACCTTCCGCTTCAATCCGGAGGTGTTCCAGGGAGTTCTCGTGCGCGAGCGCGACCTGAAGAACACGATATACGAGTTCGTACTCGCCGACGGCAGTGTGGTCGAGGCGCGCGGAGACGAAGAGGTCGAATACGACGGTGAAACCCATACCGCGGCGAACCTCTACGACGCGCTGAAGGAAGGGTACTACGGGCGTTTCTGAGCGCGCGATATCGTGCCGACCAACCACGAAGTAAGGAGTGAACAATGGCAGCGAAGAAGATCGAAGGCGAAATAGTCGATTACCGGGTGAGAAGTGCGAAGAACGGAGAAGCTCGAGGCGATGATACAGCCGGTGCACGCGGTCCGGAGAACGACACGGCAACCGACTCCGTTTCGAGGAGTAATATCCAGTCACTCAACGAGTCGCTGAAACGCCCCGACGAGCTTTCCGGCTGCACGTACAAGGTGAAAACGCCGGTATCCGAGCACGCGATGTACATTACGATCAACGACATCGTGCTCAACGGCGGAACCGAACACGAGATTCGCCGTCCGTTCGAGATATTCATCAACTCGAAGAACCTCGATCACTTCCAGTGGATCGTTGCGCTCACCCGGATTATCTCGGCGGTATTTCGCAAGGGAGGCGACGTTACCTTCCTCGTCGAGGAGCTCAAGGCGGTTTTCGACCCGCGCGGCGGCTACTGGAAGACCGGCGGAAAGTTCATGCCGTCGCTGATCGCGGAGATCGGCGATGTAATCGAAGCGCACATGATCAAGATCGGAATGATCTCGCCGAGGGAACTCTCCGAGCATCAGAAAGCGCTCCTCGCCGAGAAACGGGCCCAATACGAAGCGGCGAACTCTTTCAGCGAAAGCGACGTCGCGACCGATCCCGCCGCCGCAGATCAGCCGGAGGCGGAGTCGAAATCCGGGCCCACACCGCCGGCCGACGCGGAGAAGCCGAGCGCCCCCTTCCCCGACGGCGCCACGCTCTGCACCAAGTGCAATACCGCCGCGGTCGTCCTGCTCGACGGCTGCAGAACGTGCCTGAACTGCGGCGACTCGAAGTGCGGATAGCGCATTTCCGGCGACGGCGGTCACCCAATGATCGCCGTTCGCCCGCACCCCTCCTGCTCCCGAATCAGCGCCGCTTCAGCGGTTCAATCCAGCTTCGCGCGAAAGCGTTCGAGCGCTTTCCCCTTGATCCCCGCCGACTCGGCCGCCTTCTCGACCGGCACTCCGCCGGCGATCTCGCGTAACGCGGCAAGCTCCTTCGCCGAGAAGTGAGCTCCACCGAGAACGTGCTCGCGAAACGCCCCGGTTGCCATCGGTGCGACCTTCTCGGCGATCTCGCACATTACCTCGGCATACGCGCGGATCTCGTACTGAGCGTGGGGGTCCATGCGCAGCTCGAGGAAGTGAAAGAGGTTGTGCAGGTCGATCTGCCAGTACCACTGCGTATAGAGACTCAGCGGAAGGTTAATGCGCGCGATCTCCCGCGCGAGACCGGTTTCGAGAAGCTCTTCATAAGCAGTGAAGCTCTCGCGCTGTCCGGCTTCCATTCGGCTGCGAATCTCGCGCACGCTCTCTTCCGGCATCGCGGTCGATTCGCGTCCCTGCTTGTTGTCGCTCGCCTGCGCGGAGACATGCT
>PUOG01000222.1 GCA_003552745.1 Spirochaetaceae bacterium | reverse complement strand
TTCTCTTCACAAAGTGATCGGTTCTTCAGTGTAGTCCTCTTCTGCCGATTCAAGGGCTCGTGACGCTTCAATTCAAGAGCTTCATCGTCAGTTGCCTTTGCCAACGTTACGCGAACGTTCGTTCGTTGTCATATTTGACCCGCTGCCCCGTAGCGAGCTCGTAGAGGCGCTCCGGGGCAATATCGAGCTCTCCATTTCGCCACACAAGCGCACCCGCATCCACTTGGAACCGCCGAAAGTAATCGATGTCGAAAAAAGAGCAAACACCGTCCGGTCACTCACATAATCGGCCAGATCGACCACTCCGGACTGCCCATCTTCGAAGGTCAGGCGAATGCGATAATCTCTCTCATAACGTGCTTCCACAACATCAAAATACACGACTCCCTCCTATTCAAGCGGATCAATCGGCGACATCGGTTGGCGCTCGCGTGCCGAGTGCCAGTTCTCGACCAACTCGTTCCGGTGCAGTCGAGCCCATTCCGATACCATACCCACAGCCTTGGGGGGCAACTCCCCGTGAAGTATTCCTCCTGTCTCGATATCAAATAATGAGGAGCACCTTTCTGTGCGTAGCGAACACATCACACTTCCTGCAGGATATTTCCCGCAGAGTTATGTGACGTTCGCTCGTTGGCTACTACGGTGATATGACGGACCTCTATAGGTTATTCCGCGACCAGTTGTCTTTCTCTTTCGCGGAACGTCTGAACGCTTCGTTGTACCAATGCATCCAGCCTTGCCGTGTCGGGGCGACCATAGAGCGCAGGATATGGGTCACCTCCCGGACCTAACGGCTCGAACGTGACATATCTGTCCTGTTCATTGAATCCCACGAGGTACAAAGCCTTGATTATCGTATCCACATCCAGAAAACCTGTACCCAACGCACCACGGTTGGAGTCCGCCGCATGAAGATTTACGAGTCGGTCCCCATGCTGGACGATCGTTTCGCCGATGTGGTCTTCCTCCGTCAGCATGTGATACAAGTCTCCGTTGATGTGCTGAATGGAGGGGTGGTTGACACTATGTATGGGATGAAGACGTATCGGATTGAGAACGACAATCTTCGACTCGAGTTCAGTCAGGAGACCGGGGCGCTTGTCGGTTTGACTGCAGTACGAACCGGATGGGAGATATTGAATCGCGCGCATCTGGGCCTTTCATTTCGCTTGATGCTGCCTACCGAAGAGAAACGTAACAATCAGATCCACGGGGAGAAACAGACGGTCACATCCGCGGAGTTCTCTGAAGATGGGCGCTCGGTTCGCTTCGGTTGGGACCGCCTCGTCGCGGAGGATAGTGCGCAGTACGACATCAAAGTGTACTTGACTGTTGAAATCGAAGGCAGTCAGGCGGTGTTCCGAATGCGGATCAATAACCAGTCAAGTCACACGGTGGAGAATGTGTACTGTCCCTATCTGGGCGACGTGCACAGGGTTCCTTCGGACGAGTGGCTCAAGACGTTTGTGTATAACTATCAGACCGCTGTGGAGTGGGACCTATGGCCGACGTACGAGAACCTCCCCGGATACTACGGCGTAGACTTTCCGACACAATTCGGCCATAACAACGCGGCAACTCCGATGGCGCCGTATTGTTTGCTGCGCAGCGAGCGCCAGGGTTTGTATGCGGGAGTACTCGACTCGAGTCCAGAGTTGGTTGCTTGGCATACCGAGCTCAGGCCAGGACACGAAAGCTCCATAGACTCTCGCGTTCCCGAGAACTCAGCCATCAGCGGTCTCGAAGTTGCGACTCGGTTTGCCGCCGTTCATGTGCCGTTCATTGCGCCCGGAGAGGAACGGAGTCTAACACCGATCGCGTTGCAGGCGTATGAGGGCGACTGGCAAAAGGGTGTTGATATTTACAAGGCCTGGCGAGATACATGGATGTCAACGCGTCAGATTCCCGGCTGGGCAAGGGAGCCACATTCATGGCAACAGATCCACATAAACTCTCCGGAGGATGAGCTTCGCATCCCCTTTACGGAGTTGCCGCGGATCGGCGAGGAGTGCGCCAAACATGGGGTGGCTGCGATCCAGCTTGTCGGGTGGAATCACGGCGGTCAGGATCAGGGCAACCCTTCCCATGACCCCGACCCTCGGCTCGGGACCTACGAGGAGCTACAGAACGCCATCGCGCAGATCCGGAAGATGGGCGTAAAGGTAGTGCTGTTCGCGAAGTTCACCTGGGCTGACCGCGCGACACAGTGGTTCCGCGACGAGTTGCACAAACTCGCGGTCAAGGATCCGTACGGCGATTACTACCACTATTCAGGCTACCGTTATCAAACGGCCACGCAGCTACTCGACATCAACACCAAAAGGCTGATCCCCATGTGCTTTCTGAGCGAACGGTACCTTGAGTTGTGCGAAGAAGAGTTCAAGAAGATGGTCGATCTGGGAGCGGATGGTATTCTCTACGACGAATCGCAACACCATAGTCCGGCCCTATTGTGCTTCGACGAAAGTCATGGACATCGCGCAGGGGCACCGGTATACGCGAATGACCGTGAGCTCATTCGGCGACTCAGGAAAGTTGTCGGTGAGAAGAAGGAGTTCCTGTTTGCCGGCGAGGCCTGTTACGACTGGGAGATGGAGGAGTACCATCTCTCTTACCATCGAAGTTGGAACAAGAAACACATTCCGCTTTCGAGGTACATGTTGCCGCACATGCCGTTCATGACTGCGGTCAACGGATTCAATGACCGCAATATGATAAACCAGTGCCTGATGCATCGATATGTCATCAGCTACGAGCCGTACAATTTCAAGGGCCGACTGCAGGACTACCCGTTAACTATGGACTACGGTCGTAAGATGGATAGCTTGCGGAGTGAGCTGCGTGATTACTTCTGGGCCGGCGAATTCCGGGATACGTGCGGTGCAAGCGTGTGGTGCGAGGGCGAAAGACATCCCACATATTCGGTGTTCTTCAACCGGTCAAACGAGAAATGCGGTCTCGTGGTCACGAACTACGAGGACTCCGACATCGTAGTGAATGCGGAACTCGATGGCGGGCAGCAGCTGGAGAAGTACCGTCTGGTTGACGATCCGACGTGGCGATCGATCTCCCGTGGCATAACGATTCCCCGAAGATCCGCAGCCGTCGTACTGTAAGCCTGATGCGAGTGGGATGAAAGAGACGATCGTACCACGGTTGTCCGGCAGCCGGCTTTCTAATGATCGTCGTTCGAACACGCTGACGTGTGAGAAGTGCTCACGCGTCAGCGCCATTTGCACTCCCTTATGTAACTTCGTAACTGAGTCGCTCTGAGCGAGTGCCCCCCTGCGCCGTACCGTCGAGACGCGCGCGAACGTCCGAACGCTCTCCAGTGCCACCGTACGCGAGTGCTACGCCCGATCGCCTCCTGCACCACGCACACGTATACAGCCTCAATGGAGCCTCCTTCCGCATGAGAGACCGGATGAAGATCGGGGTCGTTGAGCCTGCGGAACGCCAAGAATAGCGAAACTATCAAACCGTTGTTGAGACCCATGCCCCCGGTAAGCAGAGTCTCGGGCAGAACCATCTTCACCCCAGACCCGGCCCGGTACTGCAGCCGTTCGCGCAGTTGGCCACCGAAGCGAAGCACAGCGGCTCGTCGTAGGGGATGTAGCGGCTGCGCCTCATCATCAAAAGCATAGAGAGCTTCTGCAGTTTCTACGACCTTCGCGCCCAGATCACCCCCCTTCGCCGATCTCATTAGCTACGCCGAAGGGGTGCGCGACACGGTGCCCGAAGAGGGCGAGGAGACGCTTCAGGCACGCAACAACGCGAGCCTATGAGCTTGTCGGACATATGGGCAGTATCGAATATCGGAAGAGCTTGGCGCACATTATCGCCGAGACACATGCATTTCGATGTCGGAACATGCGTCCGATATTCGACTCCGAAGTGTAGTCCGACAAGCTCACAAGACCAGTTCCCCAACGGCAAGATCAAACGCGCCATTCCCACCGCGATCTGGCAGATGCGCAGCGCCCACGAATCGATGACCGAGCAGGAGATGGCCGACAGCCGGACGATGCATCAGTTCGGCGAGCTCATCACCCGGATGGTGTATGAGGTGGTGATGGAGGGGGCACGAGGCACGTCTTACGCTCTCTTCATCAAAGCATCGTTCGTTCGTATACTTACACCATGAACGAATTCACTGCCGTCATAAAGCGTAGCGGCGAGTGGTGGTACGGCTGGATCGAGGAAGTCCCCGGCGTGAACGCACAGGAAAGGAGTCGGGAAGAGTTAATTGTCGCACTACGAGAATGCCTGGCAGAAGTTCTTGAAATGAACCGCCGCGACGCCCTTGAGTCGGCAGAGCAAGACTACACGGAAGAGCCGATCGCTTTGTGAAGAGAACGGTCCTCATTAAGTATCTCACTTCACACGGTTGTTCTCTGGTCAGAGAAGGATCCGGCATGCTTGGTGGCGAAACAAGGAATCCGATAGGCGAACGGCAGTCCCACGACATTCTGAAATACCTGATCAGCCGGCACGAAAAATCTGCAAGGATCTCGGCATACCGCTCATCGGTCGATGAGCCTACTCCGAAGCGATACGGCTCCTTGTGATCGGCATTGGGCAAACATCGACCTCAAACTCACTTTCGACACCTGCGAGTTGCCGCTGACCAGGCAGAAGACGAAAACCGGCACTTCGCGAGCGAGTGCTAATCGATCCGCTTGATACTCGAAGATGATCGTTCCGGAGTGGTCGATCCGGCCGATTATGTAAGTGACCGGACGGCATTTGCTGCTTTTTCGACATCGATTACTTTCGGCGGTTCGAAGCAGATTCGCGTGCGCTTGTGTGGGGCAATGGCGAGCTCGATATTGCCCCGGAGCGCCTCTACCAGCTGGCTACGAGGCGGCGAGTCAAATGTGACAACGAACGAACGTATGCGTAAGGGTACGACGGTCAACTGAAGAAGAAGCGCCTGGCGCGAACGATCGGAAAGCAGCCGCCGAAGGCCGTTGTCCCGGACCGGCGCCGTGAACATGATCACGTGGGCGAGTGTGACGAGTACGACGGGAAGTGTCGTCCGACGCTGTACGGGCTTATGGCGTTCGCAAAGGATCCCCAACGATTTCCGCCTACGGACAACTTGCGTATCGAGTGCGTAGCTTATGAGGGAGCCGATAGGGCTGATGATGTCCTCATGATGGGCGAAGGGGAGGCTCGATGAACTGGTAACGTTTGCCGCCGGATGGGTCCGCACGCTCGCGAGTTCAACCGTACCGACCCTGAACTTCTCCAGGGCGTGAGAATCCGATTCATATGTGTGACGCTGCAAGTTCGGCCCAACGAGTAGGGGAACTCGGGGCGATTCAGTTATGCTCAGTCAACGAAGTGTGTGATACATTAGGGGTAGGTGATTATGAAGTATCGAATTGCTTTGGACGAAACCGACGAAGGTTTCAGCGTTCATGTCCCAGGTCTGCCCGGTTGCTGGTCTCAGGGTGCCACTGAAGAGGAAGCTCTGGCCAATATCCGTGAGGCCATTCAGGAGTACCTCGCTGCGCGCGACGAACTGCTTCAGGGCAGCCGAACGAGAGAAGTCGACGTACCGGTCTGAATCTTGCCGAGAATCCCCGGAGTTAACCACCAGGACGCGATTCGTGCGCTGAACAAAGCCGGTTTTCGTGTTCTGCGGCAAGGGAAGCACACCGTGATGACTGATGGAAGCCGAATTCTTACGATTCAACGTCACAATCCGGTGAATGCGGTTACTATGGGAGGTATCGTGCGAGACGCGGGCTTGAGCGCAGAGAAATTCAGAGAACTCCTATAGCCGTGGTTTCCGGTGATTTACGTTATGTGCTGCGACGTATGCAGCTTTGTGCACGGTGTACGAGTATCTTTCGCAGTTCATCCCCTTCGCCGGTGCGACAGCCGATTGAATAACGGACCGGGATTCCGGTCCGTGACGTACCGCGCGAACGATCGAAGGGGAGCCGCCGAAGGCGGCTGGCCCGGACGGCCGCGGTGGTCAGGAACATGAAGCGGGCAGCGGCTGCAAATTCCGAATAGCGCCGTACGCCTTGGCCGTCCGGGACCGTGGCGACAAATGCTATCGCATTTGCGCCGTAGTCCCGCAGAGCGTGGTCATGCACGCGCCCAGAGCACTTCGACTTTGTGTCACAAACGACGGTGGAAAACATGCGGCCCCAACCACGGTCCTCTTCCCCAACATCACAGCGCGTGCCACTATTGCATCAATGACGAATCCCGCATCCGCCCGGAGAATTGCAGCCCGGAGTGCCGGCGTGATCCTGATTATTGCCACGACAGCGCTCGCGATCACTACGTTCCGGCAGCACCGGACGATCTCCTCGTTGGAAACCGACCTCGAACAGGCGGTCGAAGAGCGCTCACAGCTTGAGAGCGCGCTCGACGAGCATGCATCCGAGGTCGAACGTCTTGAAGAAGCGCTCGCCGGCGAGCAGCGGCCGCCGAGCAGGCGGGCGGGTGATGCGGTCGGAAGACTCCCGAACGGGATGAGCCGCAGCGAGGCGGAAACGCTCCTTCGCGACGATCTTCAGTCGCGCGGCGAATCGCTGATACACGAGCTGACCGGCCTCGAAGGAGTCCTCGGCGGAACCCTCGGCTTCTACTCGCGCGAGGAAATCCAGGTGCTCAACGACCGATGGGTGTTGGCGTGGTACGAGGACGGGCACATCGGCGGGGAGCTGCTTCTGAAGTACACGATCGATGAGGAGCGCGAGGTCCACTGGACGCTGCTCGACGTGGCCGAGTATTGAGTTGAGGCTGTGGTTCTGCTCTCCTAAGGACACAGCTGATCGGCCGGCTGCCAGAACTCCCGGCCGGGCCGGCGGCAGTACATGCGCTCTCCGTGCCACAGCAATGACCAGGTATGGTCTGCTGTTACCGTGATATCGAAGCGATGCTCGTTGCCGCCGACGGCATCATCAGGAAAATTCATGGAACGGACGTACGCCGAGATGCCTGCTGTTGAGTTTCGCTCCATCCGATGAAGAGAAACCGTGTACTGATACATGGTCTCCGGGTACATATCGAGCTCTTCTTCCGGGGGCATGCCTCCCTCGAGAAACCGTTCGATGAACTCTATCGGCGCCTCGCCCGATTCCATGGCTATATCCGCCGCTACTCGGCGCGTTTCGTTGCCTATTTCTACCTCGTAGGGGAGTTGGGAATATTTATCGCGGGATTCAGCCTCCACCGACTCGCCGTCGAATACAATCGTCCTTCCGTGGATCGCGAACTCGTGTGGCAGCCGGGCGAGTTCCTCCTCGACAGCTTCCGACTCCCCATCGTTACTCTCAACACCTTCCCGATCGGGCCGACACACAACCAGCGCTGAAGTGCCGACCACGAGAAGCAGAGTGGCGATCGTCGATACAGCTCGTGTGCTCATGACATACATACTTGCACGTTGATGATGCCCGCGTCGCCAAGCGCATTCCGGCACAATCACGCGCTTTCGCATCTCCCGACAGCCGTCGCGGGTTTGACTCGGACCGATCGACGGTCGATGATTCTCCGCATCGAAGCTGCCCGGATATTTCCGTCCGGAACCAGCGTGCGGTATCGGAGGATGCGGTGAAGATCGGGATTGTTTTCGGAACGAACCGAAAGGCGGCGACTGCGGAAATAGTCGCGTGGATGTCCGAGCACCTGGGATCGCTCGGGCACGAAGTGATATGCGAGAAGCCGGCGGACTTCGACCGGTTCGACTGCGATCTCTACATTCTGGGGACCGCTGTGTACATGTTCAGCGCAAAACGGACGGGACTTCCCGCGTTCATCCGGGAACACTCCGGGCGGATAGGCGCCGGCCCCACCGCGCTCTTCATTGTGTGCGGCTCCGACCCGCTCGACGCCGGCGAGAAGGGCCTAAAGAGAGTAATGAAGAGGCTCTTTCTCAATCGGGAGAAATACATGGCGAGCGTGGCGCGGCTGTTGCCGACCGCGCCGATCGGCACGGCCTTCTTCAAGGGGTATCAGGAGCCCGACGACAGAGCAAAGGTCGATTTCGAGTCGCAGAAGGATCGTGTTACCGAATGGTGTGACTCGCTCCTCGCGGCGACTGCTCCGGCCGGCGCCTGAGGTGAGCCGGCAGACGTTGGAGGTGCGGATGCGGCCGGCGCTCCTCGCGGCGCTGATCGACACTCCCAAATCGCGAGGTGTTCGCCGACTCAACCTGAGTGTCGAGTCCGACGGTCTGTTGACGAGAAGTCCATATGTCCATAGAATATGTCCATGGACGAAAAAGAACGAACTATTCCGGCGGGAGAGTTCAAACAGAAATGCCTGGCGATTCTCGACGAGGTTGGCCGAACGCACGAACCTGTTACGATAACGAAACGGAACAGACCGGTCGCTCGGGTCGTTCCACTCGAAGATGACCGGGAAATCGAGGCACGTTTGCTCCGGGACCTCCGCTCCGGGGGCGGGCGGATACTGGTGGACCTCGAAACCTTCCTGGAACCGACCGAAGAGCTCGCTGAATGGGACCGGAAGTGATCGTTCTGGACACTCATGTTCTAGTGTTCTGGGTGCAGGAACCGGCGTATCTCAGTCGTCGAGCAACCAGGGCTCTGGAGGCGGCGGAGACGATCGGCGTTCCCTCCATCGTGTTCTGGGAGGTGGCGCTGCTTGTGCGAAAGAAACGACTGGAGCTCAGCGGCGGCTTGATGGCTGCGGAGTGGACTACTCGCATTCTCGCGATTCCGCGTATACGCCCACTTGCGTTGACTCCGTCCATCGCGGTCGCGGCCGACGCCCTCGAGATGCACTCCGACCCGGCCGACCGCTTCATCGTTGCTACCGCCATCGAATATGAGGCACCGTTAGTCACCCGGGATACTGCTCTCAGAGATGTCGCTCTCAAGAACGCTTCAGGGATGAAGACGATCTGGTGAGGGGTGAGGCGCGGAGTAGCGGGCTTCGATAGCCCTCGAGAGGTGGGCGTGCTATGATCGTGCGGTGGAGGAGAGCACCACCGCCGTGATCGACCGGAGCAGACTCGAGGACGATGTTCGCGAGCTGGCAACCCCCGAAGGACGCCTTCCCGGGAGCGAGGGGCACGCTGCCGCGGGCGAATACCTGCACGAACGAATGACCGAGCTCGCGCCGGTGCTCATCGCAGCGCCGTGTGCCGACGACAACGCGGCCGCGATCGCCATCGTGCTCGCGGCGGCGGGTGAGCTTTCGCCGGGCGGGTGTATGCAAGGCAATCGCAAGCACGTGCCGTTCAAGCACGCGCCCGGCGAGCACGTGCCCGGCCGTTTGCAACGCGATCGGAGGGAATTCCCCTGCGCGATTATCCAGGATCTCAGATGTAAGCGATCACGCGGTGTTCAGACGCAACGGCTTACCGTATCTCTTTCTCTCCTGCGGGCAGTGGCCCCACTATCACAGACCGACCGATACCCCCGACCGGCTGAGCTACGAGAAGATGGCTCGGATCGCAGAGTTCATCTGCTGCCTTATTCGGCACATCGATAGCGCCGCCGGCGGAGAAACGGTCGACACCGTCCAGTTTGAGAGTCGACTCCTGCGGCTCGCCTTCGGACCGGCGCTCGACCAGGTACTCGCCGTCACCGGCCTTTCACAGGCGAATAACCGCGAGGAGCTCGATCACTTCGCCGCCCGGCTGAAGGAGGCGGGCCTGCGGCCGGACGGAGGTTGTTCAAGGAGCCGGCGTGCCGATGGAGCGTACGCCGGTCAATCTTTGTGACGAAGAGGGACGCTTCTCTACATAGTTCTCATCGTACGCGATAACCGGCTTTTCGTGGGGGCGAACGGCTCTACACCCCCGCATAGGCGCTGAATCCGCCGTCGATCGGAATGACCGCGCCGTTGATAAACCCGGCACGATCTCCGCTGAGGTATACAACGAGATCGGCGATCTCCTCGACCGTTCCGTAGCGCCCCGCCGGAACGGCTTCGAGTACCTTTCTGCCCCGTTCGGTCGGCTCGCCGGTATCGGGGTCGTTCAGCAGGAATCGATTCTGTTCGGTCAACACGAAGCCGGGCGCCACCGCATTCACACGGATTGCCTTCGAATAGGTTTGGTTCATGTGTACGGCGAGCCATTGCGTGAAGCTGTTGGCCGCCGCCTTTCCATTGCAATAGGCCACCGCCCGGGTCAACGGTCTCACGCCGGCCACCGAGGTGATGTTGGTTATGGATCCGGCTTCCCGCTCGGCCATGACCGCGCCGACGGCCTGACAGCACATGACGATGCCGAGGTAATTCAGATCCATGACCGATCTGATGTCGTCGGGATCAATGTAGAAAAAGGGAAGGTCGGATGCGGTGGTCGTGCTCGGGTGACTTCCCCCGGCGCCGTTGACCAGGATATCGATCGTCCCCCATGCCGCCAGGCTCCGCTCGAGTGCATCACGAATACTCTCGCGCGAGGTTACGTCGCATTCCACGCCGATCGCTTTGCCGCCTTCGCCGGCTGCGGCGTCGGCGGTTCGTTGTGCCTTCCCGCCCGAGAGATCCCACACCGCGACCCGACAGCCCGCGCGGGCGAGACGCATCGCGACCTCGCCGGCGATGGCCCCGCCCCCACCGGTGACTACCGCGTGCTTACCGGACAGATCTTCTCCGGGGTATGACATTCCGCCACCGAGTGTAGTTTAGCCCCGCGTATCCGGCAAGCAGGTCCGCCCCGCACCCCGATCCGTACGAGAAGATGCTCGACATTTACGGATTATTGGTCGAGGATGTACGGGCCGGCGCCCGGCGGTAATCGCTGATGGAGCATAATTGACCGTGAACGATACGAATGCAATCTTCCGGATAGAAACCGGCCACTACCGGGTGCCGTTGCCGCGCACGTTGAGCGATGCGACCCACGGCGAGATATCGGCCTTCGAGCTGGTAACCGTCCGCCTGACCGACGAGCGCGGGGAGGAGGGGGTCGGTTTTACCTATACCGTCGGCCGGGGTGGATCGGCGATTCGCGAGCTGATCGATCGCGAGCTCGGCCCGCTCATCAGGCCGCTCGACCCTCGCCGGCACGAACTGCTGTGGCAGGAGATGGACGGGCGCATGCGCTACGTGGGCCGCGGCGGATTGGTCGCCTTCGCGATATCGGCGGTGGACATGGCGGTGCACGACCTGCGCGCGAAGCGCTGTGGGCAGCCGCTGTGGCGGTTGCTCGGCGGCGTGCGGGAGCGGGTGCCGGCCTACGCCGGCGGGGTCGATCTCGACTTCACCCTCGAGGAGCTGCTTGCCGAGGTGGAGGGCTACCGCGCGGAAGGGTTCGACGCGATCAAGATCAAGGTGGGCCGCGAGCGGCTCGAGGAGGATGTCGAGCGGGTGCGCGCTGTGCGCCGGACGCTCGGCCCGGAGATGACCCTCATGGTCGATGCGAACATGCGCTGGCCGGTGCAGACGGCGATGCGGGCGGTTCACGCGCTGCGCGACCAGGACTTGTACTGGCTCGAAGAGCCGATTGTCCCGGATGACGAAGACGGGCATGCGCAGCTCGCCGCCCTCGGCATTCCGATCGCCGCCGGCGAAAGCCTGCGAAGCCTCGCCGAGTTCGAGCGGATGATCCGTCGGGGGCGGCTGTCGGTTGTGCAGCCGGATGCCACGAATGCCGGCGGGATCACATCGTGGATGAAGGTCGCTCGCATCGCCGAGGCCAGCGGCGTACCGGTGAGCTCCCACGGGGCGCATGACGTGCATGCCCATCTGCTCGCCGCCATCGGTAACGCCTCGTATCTCGAAGTTCATCGCTTCGGTCTCGATCGATATCTGCGCCGGCCGTTGCGGCTCGAGAACGGGTGCGCGGTGCTCACCGACGCACCGGGAATCGGGTTGGACTTCGACTGGGCGGCGCTGGCCGAACACGCGGTCGCGCCTGCGACAGGTGACGTAGCCACCGGGAAAGCGGGGATGCAATGACAATACGATCGACGGATACACGAGGAGCCAATCGATGATCGCCGGAGTCGAGCACGTCGCCGTCAGTGTTGCAGATCTCGACCGCTCGCTCGCCTTCTATCGAGACGCGTTGGGCCTGGCGCTTGCGCGCGTGATCGAGTGCGGCCCGGAGAGTTCGCTCGGAACGGTGACCGGACAGCCGGGGTGCCGGGCGCGCATCGCCCACCTGTACAGCGGCTCGTTCATGCTCGAGCTGTTCGAGTATCTCGAGCCGCGCGGAAAGCCGGTCCCCTCCGACCGGCGCCAGGCCGATCTCGGCCCGATCCATATCGGGTTCAGGTCGACCGATGCGCGGGGGGATTACGAGGAACTGAAACGGCGCGGCGTCGAGTTTCTCAGCGAGCCGATCGAGTTCCGGCCCGGGGTCTGGCTGTTCTACTTTCGCGGTCCGGACGGCGAGGTGCTCGAGCTGCGGGAAAGTTGAGGGAGCCGATGAACCACACGAAACTGAACCACTCGGTGCGCTGGGATCGGGTGTGCTCGCAGCCCGGCGATCTCGCACGCATACCCCGGCTGCAGAGCCTGCGGATTCTCTTCGACATGATGCTCATCCGCGAGTTCGAGCATGCGGTGCTGCGGCTGAAGGAGGCCGACTGCGTGTGGGGCCCGGTCCACTCGAGCGTCGGGCAGGAGGCCGCCGCGGCGGCCTCTATCCGGGCGCTTCGCGCGAGCGATCGGATGAGCGGCAGTCATCGCGCCCACCATCAGTTTCTCAGCAAGGTGCTCGGCGCAGTACTCGACGACGAGTGGGATCCAGCGGCCGACGAGCTGCCGGCCGCCGGCGTTGAGGCGGTGAGGCGGACGCTCGGTGAGATCATGGGCCTGCGCATCGGCTACTGCGGGGGACGCGGTGGGTCGATGCACCTGCGCAGCGCCGAAGCCGGCGTGCTCGGCACGAACGCGATTGTTGCCGGCGGCGTTCCGCTTGCGACCGGGGCGGCGTACGCCCAGCAGTACCGCCGCACCGGCGATATCGTCGTATCGTATTTCGGCGACGGTGCGGTCAATCAGGGCGCCTTCCACGAAGCGTGTAATCTCGCCGGCGTCTGGAACCTGCCGATCATCTTCTGCATCGAGAACAACCTCTACGCGGTCGGCACACGCGCCGAGGAGGCGACGGCGGTGGACGTCCTCTCGCAGCGGGCGCTTGCCTACAACATGAACGCGGTGACGGTGGACGGAAACGACGTGGTCGCACTGTACGAGACGATGCGTCTGGCCGCGGAGGAGCTGCGCGCCGGCGGGCGGCCGTGGATGGTGGAGGTGCTCTGCTACCGCCTCTATCACCACGGCGGCGGGGCGGCAGGCAGCGCCTACGGCTACCGTTCCAGGGAGGAAGAGGAGGCGCAGCGCGAGCGAGACGCGCTTAGCCGGTATCCGGCCGATCTGCGCGAGGCCGGGCTGGTGAGCGAGACGGAGATCGATGCGATGCAGGAGAAGGCGGCCGCGTGCGTGCAGCGGGCGGTCGAGGCGTGTACCGATGTCGCCGGCGGCGATACCGCGGCGCCGGCGGTTAAGCCGGATCTCTGGCCGTCGCCGGAGGAGCTGGAGGTCGGCCTGCGAAGCGCCGGCGGCGAACTGGCCGACATCACCTATTCCCGGCGAAGCGATTTCTCCGATTTCCACCCGATCACCTACTCGGCGGCTATTGCCGGGGTAACCGGGCGGTGGATGGAGCGGGACGACAGCGTCGTGGTCATCGGCGAGGAGGTGGCGAGCTTCGGTGGCGGCGCCTACGGGGCGACGAAGGGTCTGCCGAAGCGGTTTCCCGACCGGGTGCGTAACACGCCGATCTCCGAGGCGGGGTTCGCCGGGCTGGCGCTCGGTGCGTCGATGTGCGGCATGCGTCCGGTGGTGGAGATAATGTTTCCCGATTTCGCGCTGGTCGCCGCCGATCAGCTGTTTAACCAGATCGCCAAGGCGCGCCACATGTACGGCGGCACGACCGATGTCTCCCTCGTGGCGCGCACACGCATCGCAACCGGATGCGGTTACGGGGGACAGCACTCGATGGATCCGGTCGCCCTCTTTGCCTTGTTCCCCGGCTGGCGTATCGTTGCGCCGGGCACCGCGTTCGACTACGTGGGGCTGTTCAACACCGCCATGCAATCGAACGACCCGGTCATTTTCCTCGAGCATCACACCCTCTACGGGCAGGAGTTCGACGTGCCGGCGGACACACTGGACTACTACCTGCCGTTCGGCCGGGCCGAGGTGCTCGAGGAGGGCACCGACGTCACGGTGGTCGGCTACGGGGCGATGCCCGGGCGTCTTCGCCGGCTCGCAACGGTGTTCGCCGAGCAGGACGTGTCGGTCGAGATCGTCGATCTGCGCACAGTCGACCTTCCATCGCTCGACCTGGCGTGCATCGGCCATTCGCTGAAGAAGACCGGGGCGGTGGTCACCGTGGAGGAGGCTGCCGCGAGCCAGGCGATCGGCCCGCGCATCACCAGCGCGCTGTCGCTGCACTACTTCGACGAACTCGACGGGCCATGCTACAACCTGACCTCGGCCGACGTTCCGAACCCGGTCTCCCGGGCACTCGAGGCGGCGGCGATGCTCGACGACGAACAGATCGTGCGGACGGTGGTGCAGGCGGCTCGCCGTCAGCTGTAGAGGGCGTCGGTCGGGGAGCCGAGCGGGACGACAACCTGACGACGTCTTTCGATCGATTCATTGCCGTCCGCCGCATTCCGGAATACCATGTCGGTCATTGAAGGAGTAAACATGGCACCACGACTCGTTTTTATCGGAGCAGGCAGCATCGGCTTCACGCAGAAGCTCGTCGGCGATCTGCTGGCTGTGCCCGAGCTGCAGAGCTCCCGGCTCGTCTTCATGGATATTGATCCGGTCAATCTCGAGCGTGTTGAACGCCTCGTTCGACGCGACATCGAGGCTAATGGACTCGACGGGGCAATTCTCTCGGCAACCACCGATCGGCGGGAGGCGCTGAAGGACGCCGATTACGTGTTCAGCACCGTCCGCATAGGTGGGCTTGAAGCGTTCGAGAGCGACATCGATATTCCGGTTACCTACGGAGTCGACCAGTGCGTCGGCGATACGCTGTCAGCCGGCGGCATCATGTACGGACAGCGGAACATCCCATTCATCCTCGAACTCTCCAGGGAGATCCGCGAGCTCGCGAAACCCGATTGTCTCTTTCTCAACTATGCGAACCCCATGGCGATGAACGTGTGGGCGGCTCACCATTTCGGCGGGGTGCGGGTAGTCGGTCTGTGTCACGGCGTGCAGCACGGACATCAGCAGATCGCCAAGGTGCTCGGGTGCGAGTACGAGGATCTGCACATCGTATGTGCGGGAATCAACCATCAGACCTGGTATATCAAGCTCGTGCACAACGGCGAAGATCATACGGGCCGCCTTCTGGAGGCATTCGAGCGCTCTCCGATGGCGGATGGCGAGCAGGTTCGCGTCGACATGCTGCGCCGGTTCGGCTACTACTCGACCGAGAGTAACGGTCACCTGAGCGAGTACCTCCCGTGGTACCGCAAGAACGATGATCGAATCCATCAATGGATCGCGGATTCGAGCTGGACCGGCGGCGAGACGGGTGGATACTTGCGCGTGTGCCAGGAGTGGCGTCACTACTTCGACCAGGAGTATGAGAGCTGGCTGAACCGCAAGCCGCTTGTCTATTCGGCGAAGAACCGCAGCCTCGAGCACGGCTCTTTCATCGTGGAGGCGCTTCAAACGGGCAGAAGCTACCGCGGGCATTTCAATCTGGTCAACGGCGGATGCATTTCCAACCTTCCCGAGGACGCGGTCGTGGAAGCGCCGGGGCTCGCCGATGCGACCGGAATACGGTTGCTCGACGTAGGCGAGCTGCCATTGGGGCCGGCGGCGGTGTGCAACGCGAGTGTTTCGGTGCAGCGACTGAGCGTGAAGGCGGCGGTGGACGGCGACGACCAGCTCCTGCGGCAGGCGATGATGATGGACCCACACGTCGGAGCGGTGTGTACGCCGCCGGAGATCTGGCAGATGGTGGACGAGATGCTCGTCGCACAGGAGAAGTGGTTACCGCAATATGGGCCCGCCATTGAGAAAGCGAAGAAGCGGCTATCGGCGGGGCGGGAGATCCCCACGAAGGAGACGAAGGGCGCGGCACGCAAGCGGGTGCGAGGGGCCGACGAGATGGCTGAGGTGGCGGCGCAGCGGAACCGACCCGACGAAGGTTAGATCGATTGCCTCCTATCGCGATGAGGATCGGCGCAGGGAACTCGATGATCAATCGACCGAATCTGATGGGAATCGTATTGCGGAATCCCCGAACGCCACGAACGGCATCTCCCGTATGGGACGGTTGAACCGATACTCGAAGAACGCGAGGCTGATTCCTGTCATCGGGAAGGAGGAGAATCGTTGAACCACAGGTAACAGGTAGCGAGCAACGGGGAGCGAAGTGATGGAGCTGACGAAAGCAGTATTTGGCGAACCGGTTCTTTACAACCGCGACGGGCAATTCGTGCTCGGCGACACGTGGTCGTGTGCGTGGAGTGATGACGATCAACTGTACTGCGTCATTGACGACACACCCGGGTTCGACATGGTGTTGCGCCCGAGCAGAGACCGCAACGTTGCTATCGGCAGCTTCGGCACGAGTATCTGCCCCGACCTCAAGGGCGAGATGGTAAACGGTATGGAGGCTTTCGGACGATCCAACCAGCTCGGCGCAGACGGTGCCTGCTGGAAGGGCAACGGCATCGCCTCGGTCAACGGCGACCTCTATCTGAGCGTCAGCCGCCACTGGTATCACGTCAAGAGGTACGACCACCGCCAGATCTCTCGCGACGCCTCAATACTGCGCAGCACGGACAAAGGCAAGAGCTGGTCGGCGACCCCGTACAATGCCGAGCCTCTGCCGGATCCGCTCTTTCCCGGCCCGCGCTTCGCCGTTCCATGGTTTCTCGATGCCGGCAAGGATGGCGAGATCCCCTCGAATGCGCCCCACGGCCTCGGCGAGTATCTGTACGCCGTATCCAACGACGGCTACTGGAACAACGGCAATGCAATCCACCTCGGCCGGGTACGGCGCGAGGATATCGCCAATCTGAAACTCGACGAGTGGGAGTTCTACTGCGGCGATCGGGGGGATGGCCCCATCTGGCGGGCGGGCATGCCGGGCCTCGACGCCTGCTATCCGATTATCAGCAAACCGTTCAGCTTCGGACAGACCGGCATGAACTACCTTCATGCGCTCGATCGCTTTATCCTGCTTGGCTGGCACTATCCGCGACTCGACCGCGCGACCTGGAATCACAGCGAATGCGTCTGGGATATCTACGAGTCGCCCACGCCCTGGGGACCGTGGCAACACCTCGACTCGGTCACCTGGAAGCCGCTCGGGCTCTACAATCCGGTGATCCCGTCCAAGTTCGTCTCCGAGGACGGCAGGCATATGTGGGTGCTGGCGTGCGGTGACTTTGACACCTGGAACCTGCCGCCTGAGGAGCAGCTCTACACTCTGCATCAGGTGCCGCTGACCTTGTGCCATGATGCGATTGGCCGGTGAGTTGGATCAGGGGCGCGATACTCCGTTTCAACGTCAATCTCGTCCGTCGGTGCCGAAGGCGCAAGGAACGAGCCTTGCGGTCCGCTGTCACACGGTGAATCCTGCACCCGGACGCACGGAGACGGTAAAGAGAGCATGAGGAACGTCCCATGAAAACAACAGTCCGCCGGCTCGCCACCACCGATCTGCTGGTCATCGGGGGAACCGTTCACGCAGCCGCGCTGGCGCTGGATGCCGCCCGTTCCGGACTCACCACGACGCTTTCGATGCGGACGACATCGCCGGTGGTCGAGATCGGCTCGTCGATGGCAGCCGTGTTGTCCGCTTCGGAGGTGGACGCACTGCCGCAAGAGCTTCGGCGCGCGCTGTTGACCGAGGCCGAGGAGGTCGGCGATCCATCCGGGAACGATTGGTATCTGCTTCATCAGACCGCAGCGATTATCGCGGTAGAGGACCTGCTTCTCGATGCCGGAGTGCGACTTTTCTACGATTCACACCCTATCGGTGTACTCGGCTCGGGCGCCTCGGATGCAACGGTGTGCGGAGTACTGACCGGCGGCAAGTTCGCTACCGGTGCGATCCTCGCCCCGACGGTTGTGGATGCATCTTCCAATCTCGATCTCGTCCGGCGGACGGGCGGCGCTCAGTTCGTTTCGCTTGACCGTCCGGACCGGTATGCTGCCTGGTTTCTCACCGATGTCGACCGGTGGATCGCGCCGATCGAGTATGGCGATGGTACGAGTGTTACACTGCGAGGACCGCTCGCCGAGTTCCGCTTCGAGCCGCCGTCGGGGGCGCCGGAGCTCGAGCTTCGCAGGACCATTATCGAAAGGCATGCCTCGTGGTGCACAGAGCACGCCGATAGTGCCTTCGCTCTTGAACGGGCGGGCGATGAGCTTCTCGTCGATCCGGCTACGCGAATCGACGCCGGCGGGGTAGCGGGTCCGGAGTCAACGGGCTTGGACGGTCTCTACGCGATCGGCCCGGCGGTGGACCTGAAGGCGAACGAGCGTTTTCTCGATGCGAGGACCAGCTATGCCGGTCGAGCCTCGGAGCTCATGGCCCGTATCAGCGCAGAGCGCACCCCGACCGCGACGACACGGGGGCACGCCGAGCTCCGACTGCTCGCCCGATCCTCCGGGGAGATCGTGGAACTCGGCGACGGGACGCTTCATCTCACCGAGCCCGACTACGACGAGCCGACGACCACTCCGATCGAAATCGACATTCCCGCGCTGCCGTTGGCGGTTCGATCCGACCTCGTGATCGTCGGCGGCGGCACCTCCGGAGGTCAGGCCGCTCAGACTGCCGGCGAGCGTGGGCTCGAAGCGGTCTGTCTCGAGAAGCACTCCGATATCGGCGGGGTCTCAACGATCGGCGGCGTTCCGGCGTACTGGTTCGGGCGCCGCACCCCGTTTTTCAAGCGCTTCCACGCGCGACTCAAGGCGTCGGTGCGTGAGAAGCGACTGCCGGTCTCGCTCGGGCTGCTCGATCTGGTGCTCAATGCGGGAACAGACGTGCGGCTGCGGACGCCGACCGTCGGTGCAGTAACCCGCGACGGCCGCGTGACGCACGCGCTGTGCATCACCGAGCGCGGCCTGTCGGCGGCAGAGGGAAGGTTCTTCGTGGACGCCTCCGGAGACGGCGACCTCGCGGCGTGGGCCGGTGCCCCGTACTCCTACGGTGCCGAGCGAGACGAGATCACGCTCTGGTGCTCGTTCGGGTCGTTCCATCGCGGGAAGGACGAGGCGAGCCGGCAGTACATGTCGGTTGTCGACCTGCGCAGCGCCGCGGATATCTCGCGCGGGATCATCGCCGGCCGGAGAATGGGCGGCGTGTTTCGGTACGGGCGATACGTGCAGCACTACCTCGCCCCGCGCGAATCGAGGCACATACTCGGCGACGAGAAGGTGACCTATCATGATGTGATGATGGGCCGGGCCTTTCCGGACACGGTCATGCACTGCAAGTCCAATCTCGACATCAAGGGGATGGCGTCGAGCCGCGCCGCGCTCACCGGCTACATCGAACGCAGTTTCCTTCAGAACTACGTGTCGGGCGTGCCGTACCGGGCACTGACCCCGAAGGGTCTCGAAAACGTGTTCGTCGCCGGCAAGGCGTACTCGGCAACCCACGACGCGATCGCGATGGCGCGCATGCAACCGGACATGATCACCCTCGGCGCGGTAGCGTCGATCGCGGCTCAGCAGGCGTTGGCCACCGGCGGGCGCGCACGGGAGGTCGACGTCGAAAGCCTCCAGCATGTGCTTACGGACGTCGGCATACTGCTTCCCGGCGACCTTCCGATCGGCCCGCTCGACGAGCGGGTTCCGGCCGAAGGCGAGCACCTGGTCGAGGTAATCGAGCGGCTCAGCGCAAAGCCGGTCGAAGCTTCGGAGTGGGCCCGCGTTTTCGCTCGTGCGGAGGAGGCGCGGGGCGTGCTCCATCGGCGCGGGATCATCACCGCCGAGTGGGTTCTTCCGCAATTGGACAGCCTTGCCGCTGCGCTCGGCGATCGGTCGGCAAACGATCGGCTGCTCGAACGGCTCGACTCGATGATCGCGGGAGATGAGCTTCCGGACGCGGGCGAGCTCGAGCGGCGTCACGACATGCCGGATCACGGAAACGCTCCGGATGCCGTCTACCTCATCAACGCGATCGCCGGTACCGGCGATTTGCGACTCGTGAGCCGGCTCGAACACGTTGCCGGGTTGCTCGAGCTCGACCCGAAGGTCTCCGATTACCGCTTCTCGTACGTGCACTCGATAGCGTATGCCGCGGAGTTGCTGGCGGATCGGCGCGCCGGAGAGATTGCAGTGGAGATGATGGAGCGCCCGGAGATCCGTGAACGCCTCCTCGATCGCGAGGAGCACGATCCTCGGGAGTCGAGCGACTACATAGGTGAGCGATTCGCCTATCTCGGACTGTGCCTCGCCCGCGGCGCGGCACGCTGCGCAGTGGCGGAAGGCTACCGCCGTCTCGTCGATTACGTCGGTGAGATGAGACTCTACCTTGCACGCAGCGCTCGGACCGAGCTGCGCGAACTGCTCGGCGCCGATCACGACTTCGAACGCGACCGCTGGCTCGCGGAAATCGAAAATCGGTCGAAGGCGGGTGCTCTGGAACCGCGATCGTACCGGGAGTTTCTGGTGTGATGTTCAGACGTTCGCGCGCGGAAGGCCCGGGCTCACCCGATCTCCTGTCCTCCGTGTCCGATCACTCTGCAGCGCCGAAGACAGCCGCCAGCTCGATTTCCAGATCCGGAACCACGGATGCGGTGAGCCGGTCTTCCTTGCCGTAGACCCCGGCGCGCAGATAGCGACCCTCCGAGTCCAGGCGGTACACCTCCACCAGCGATTCATCCTGATCGACAATCCAGTACTCGCCGACCCCGTAGGCCTGATACAAGTCGAATTTGCGCCTCCTGTCGGCAAGTCCGCTGTCCGGCGAAACGATTTCCACGACCAGGTCCGGAGCGCCGCTGACGCCCTGTCTGGTGAGCTTCGATGGATCGCAGGTTACCGTGATGTCGGGCTGCAAGACCGTCGGAGCATCGTCGGCCTCTTCCGCGCTCAGCTTTACGTCGAACGGCGCATGAAAAACGCGGGACGAGGTTCCAGCAAGCTGATTTGCCATCTGCCGGAAAATCTCCCCGCCGATTTCCTGATGGCGTCGCCCCGGCGCCGGCGACATGGCGTAGGGCACTCCCTCGACGAGCTCATATCGCTCATCCTCGGGCCACCGCAAGTACTCGGCCCAACTGTATCGCTCTTGCTCTCGCGACACTTCCATATACCCAGTATGCGGCCGGAGCAGCCGTTGGTAAAGCGTCGCCGCCACCAGCACTTACCCCGATCTTCGACCGAACATCATGGAACCAACCGGTTGTGCCTCGGGAGTGCACGCGATATTGTACTTGATCCGACCGAAACCGCTGTACGGCAGGGGGCGATACCGTGACCCGGCACGAGCAACAGAGATATGGAGAGCAGAGGTTGGGCCCGACAGCCCACATCGACCGGTTGCTTCGGAGCGCGACGGAAGCGCTATACCGATGGGTGGAGAGCCCTCTCTTCCCGCGAACAGTCATCCTCGGTGCCCTTGTCGGCGTTGTCGGAGGGCTTGCTGCGGTGGGCTTCCATAACCTGATACTCGGGATCAAGTACATCTTCTACGGCGCCACCTCCACCGAGACCTTCCTGGACGCGGTTCGTGCGCTTCCGTGGCAATACCGTCTGGTTGCGCCCGCAATCGGGGGACTCATCGTCGGGCCTGTAGTAACGTACCTCGTCAAGGAGGCGCGCGGGCACGGAGTGCCGGAGGTCATGGAGGCGGTGGCATTGCGCGGTGGCGCAATCCGTTTTCGGGTCGTGCCGCTGAAGGCGCTGCTTTCGGCCATCTGCATAGGGTCCGGCGGGTCGGCCGGGCGTGAGGGGCCGATCGTCCAGATCGGCGCGGCGTTCGGTTCGGCCGTCGGCACTTTCTTCAAGATGCCGCGGGAGAAGGTGGAGACGCTCCTCGGCGCCGGAGCGGCGGCCGGAATAGCCGGCACCTTCAACGCTCCGTTGGCCGGGGTGATCTTCAGCGTCGAAGTCCTCCTGAGGAAAGTGAAGCTGGAATCGTTCTCTCCGATCGTGGTCGCCGCCGTAGTCGGTACGGCGGTCGCGAACACCTGGTTCGGCCGGACAGACCCGATATTTGATATTCCGGTTCATGAGCTGGTGACCTACTGGGAGCTTTTCTTCTACGTGGGGCTGGGACTCGTCGGAGCGTTCGTGGCACTGCTCTACGGCAATTCGCTCTACGCGATGGAACATCTTTTCGAAAAGTTTCCCGTCCCGACCGCACTGAAGGCGGCAATCGGCGGCCTGTTGCTCGGCGTACTTGCGCTGGTGATTCCTCAGATCCACGCTACCGGTTATCCGGTCATGGAGAGCGCGCTCCACAGCTTGCTTCCGCTGCAGCTAGTGTTTCTGCTCATGCTCGCCAAGATTCTTGCGACCTGCCTGACACTCGGCAGCGGCGGATCGGGAGGTATCTTTGCACCAGGGCTTTTTATCGGGGCGATGATGGGAAGCACCTACGGGCTGCTCGTGCACGGGGCCTTCCCCGGTATCACAGCGGGGGCGAGCGCGTACGCCATGGTCGGAATGGGCACCGTATTCGCCGGGGCAACTCATGCTCCGCTCACAGCGATCATCATCCTTTTCGAAATGACCCGCGACCCCAAGATTCTTCTTCCGATGATGTTCGCGTGCATCGTCAGTTCGGTTGTGGCATCGCGCATACAGAAGCGAAACATCTACACGACGAAATTGCTGAATCGCGGTGTAGACATCGATGTCGTCGAATCGCAACATGCACTCGCGAGCCTGAATGTCCGGGAGGCGATGAACACGCACTTCGTGTCGCTGAACGAACACACTTCGGTGGTCGAGAGCGAGGACGTATTCCGGCGCGCTTCGTCCGACATTCTGCCTGTCGTACATGAGAGTTCCGGCCGACTCCAGGGACTGCTCGAATATCGAGATGTTGTCCACCACCTGATTCGCGGTCGCGACCAGACGATATCGGTCGGCGAAATTGTCAAGATACGTCCGTACACGGTCTCCGAAGACATTACGCTGCTTGCGGCGCTGACCCATCTGGAACGTATCGATCTGCCGATCATCCCGGTGGTCAGAGGTGACGGCTCCGGGCGGATCGTGGGCATACTGAGTCGAGGCGTTCTGAAGCGGGCCCGACCGCGCGACTGGTTCTTTTATCTCTCGACCGACAAGGTCATACCGGAGCTTTCCGCGCGCGATCGCGAGAATGCAATCGTGGAGATGTGCGCGGTTGCAGCAGGTTCAACCCCTGGGTTCTCCGCCGAGGACCTCACCGGCGCGGTGCTCCGGCGCGAGGCACAGATGTCTACAGCGCTCAATCGTGATGTCGCATTTCCGCATGCGCAGCTCGAGAATCTGAAGCGGCCGGTGGTAATACTCGCTCGCAGCCGCACCGGCGTCGACTGGAACGCACGAGACGGCAGGCCGGTACGTCTCGTGTTCCTGGCGCTGACGCCGCAGGAAGACCCCGGCATGCAGGTACAGATTGCGCGCGGCATCGTGAGCGTTATACGCGACGAACAAGTCCGGGAGAAGCTGTTGCGAAGTGAAACACCGGCGATGATGCTCGCTCATATTAGCGATTCGCTGGACGATACGGTCGACGAGTAACGTGAGCGACCAGGCAGAGTTGCCGCGGAGGCGGCGGGACGCCTACAGGCGGATTCGAAGTAGGCCGATTCGGAGTATTGCGAGAGGACCATCCTGCCTACGATACCACGCTACCGCTCACCACACTCTGGACAGTGAACCGTTTCTCGATCTCCGGGCTGAGCTCCACTCCGAGTCCGGCGCCGAGAGAGACAGATGGGTCGATGCGGCGAGAACGACCGGACCGGTGCAATCGTGAGGGGCGATGCACAGCTGTCGAGCCTCGGCCATCGCGGCGATCTTTCGGGCCTCCGAAAGCCCTCCGCACCAGGACAGGTCGAGCATGATGATGCCGGCCGCCTCGGCCTCGAGAAGGTCGCGGAACGCTTCCTTGGTGGCGAGCGTCTCCGACGCGCACACCGGCGCGGGGGATGCCTCGGCGTATCGACGCAGCGCCTGTAGCGAGGTCATCTTTATCGGGTCTTCGTGCCAGAAGGTGTCGAACGGTTCGAGCGCCCGCGCGATGCGGATCGCCGGCTCGAGCTTCCACGTCGAATGGAACTCGACCATGATATCCATGCGATCGCCGACTCGATCACGGATCTTCTCGAACGGCTGCAGCGCGGAGTTCAGATCAGCCGACGATATGTAGCGCCCACCGCTCTTCTCCGCGGCGACATCGAACGGCCAGATCTTCATCGCGTCTATGCCCTCGGACAGCAGCTCCTCGGCGAGCGCCCCGGCGTCGGTGAGGAACGCTTCGAGGTCCGCATACCGGCGACCGCCGGCGTCCAGCCCATAGTTCGCCACACGCTGTCCGCCGGTCTCGCGCATGTAGGTCGTACCCGCGCAGGTGTTGTAGG
>PUOG01000132.1 GCA_003552745.1 Spirochaetaceae bacterium | reverse complement strand
CGAGCGCACAGGCAAATCTGTGGCCGGGACTCCGAATCGATGTCGCCAGTGAGGAGGCGCGCAGCTCGTTCAACCTCCCGCGAGACACCGACGGAATGCTCTTGCAGGCGGTCGAGAGCAGGACTCCTGCCGCCCAGGCCGGCTTACGCAGGGGAGACCTGATCGTCAGCATCAACGGAAACGCGGTCGGCAACGCGAAAGACTTCTACCGGGTGCTCGGCGATGCACGTGGAGAGGAGCTCGACATCGAATACTACCGCGCGGACGATCGGCGCGAAACGCGAATTGAGTGATAGATCAAGGACAGTATGCCGAAGGAATTCATCGAGTACGATACGATACGGGACAATGCCCTGCAACTCGCAGCACATATACATGCCGACGACTTCATCCCCGATGTGATCTATGTGAGTCTTCGCGGTGGGGCGTACCTCGGGAACGTGATAAGCGAGTATTTCAAGATGGTTCGGCGCAACGAACGTCGTCCGGTTTTCTACGCTGCCGTCGTTGCGCGGAGCTACACCGATATCCACACGCAAGAGCGGGTGATGATAGACGGCTGGACGTACAGCCCCGAGCATCTTCGCAGTGGCGACCGCGTGCTTCTCATCGACGATATCTTCGATTCCGGTAGAACGGTGAACCACCTCGTTGAGGTCATTCTGGAGAAGGGTATTCCGCGCGACGATGTGCGCATTGCCGTGCACGACTACAAAGTGCGATCGTTTCGCCCCGATACGCAACCGATCAAGCCGGATTACTACTGTCGCCGACACGAAGTCGATCGACCCGAGGACGACGGGTGGATCCATTATATGAGCCACGAGCTGGTTGGACTCAGTGAAGACGAAGTGCGCAAGCACTATCGGAATCCTGCCGTGCAGGAAACCTTGCTGAACGTGCTCGAGGGCGAGCGCCGCCGCTGACCGCTCATGCCCCGCCGCAGCGGGGCTTGTGGATCCTTACGGCGAAAGGAGCGGCGAGCCACTCCCGTCGTCAGCTCGGGTGCGGATCTACTCCCGTCGCCAGGTCAGTACTTCGTACTCCTCATCGTGCTCGCCGCGCCACAGACCGCGCCCGGGCGCCCCGACGAAAATGTGCGTTTTGTCCTGGCTGCGCCAGCTGCGGCCCTCTTCGTCGATGAATATTCTGTGCACCGATCCGCCGGAGAGGCGGGTGGTCAGGAAGTTGCCGTCCCGGCCGAAGAGCTCGGCTCCCGAGCCCTGCCGTCGCAGTCGGTCGAGGTCGCCCTCCGGCGCCTCGTACAGCCCTGACTCCTCGGTCCCGGCGATGAGATAGCCGTTACCGTTTTCGGCGACATACCAGCCGAGGGCGGTGAACTGCACATCTTCGCCGTCGTGGCTCTTGGAGTCGCTCGTAGTCCAGTCGGTTCCGTTTGTGGTGACGCTTACGTACTTCTTCCCCGCGGCGAATAGGGCGGTCTCCCCGTTCGATTCGCCGACTTTCAGTTCACGAAAGTTCGCGGCGGTGGGGAGGTCGTCGTCCTCCGGTTCGAAGTCGTTGATGCCCAGGTCGTCGGTCCGGTAAATGCGGCTTTTGGTGGCCACGTAGTAGTGATTGTCAAACTCCACGATGGCGTTGATTCGATTCACTCTGTCGTCGTCGACACCATCGAATCCGATACGATCCCAACCTGAGCCGTTCCGTCTGTATAGCTCGTACCTGGTACTGGAGATCCGCGCGCTGAGAAGCAGCTCATTGCCAACGGAAAAGAGGCGGGAGGCGCGGCTTATGTCGCCCGGCGCCGTCTCTTCAGACCACGCGCCGCGACCGGTCTCTCCGCCGTCGTTCGGCCGGCTGAAGAGCTCGCCGCCGTAGATCGCCCAGAGCTCGTTGTCATTCGCGTATTCGGCAATAGAGCCGAGTGTATCGTGCTCACCTACTGCTTCCGGCTTGGGAATGCGTCTCCAACTACGACTGGGTTCGCCGTCGAGGTCGAAATCCTCCGCACGCCGGCGTACGTAGAGGCTCGTGAACTCGGCGAAGTAATACTCGCCGTCGGCACTGATGAGCATCGTCCTCATGTAGTCGTCGGTCGGAACCCCGCGATCTTCATCGACCGGAATTTCCTCCTCGAGGCTTGCGAACACGCCGACCGGGTGCTCGCAAGAGGACACGCTGAGCAGCACCAGCGCGGCCAGAACGCAGAATGCCTTGAAGTAACTGTTTCGCGTCAAATGCAGTTTCATCATCGATGTGATCCTTAGAAGCTGTAACGTGCGCCGAGTGTAACGTCGAGGAAGTTGCCGAAGCGTGTATCGGAAGCGGGAGGCCGGTTGTCGGCTCCGCGGTAGAACTGCGGCACCCACCAGTACTCGGCCTGCACTCCGAACGCCCACTCACCGGTCGCATTCCACCAGGCTCCGACACCGGGTTTCAAGATAGGACCGAAATAGGTGTCACCTTCCAGACTCTGGAACGCGGCGCCGGCGGCAATGTGTACCGGGAACTCGAACGGCCAGCTCGAAAAGAGGTAACTCAGTTTGGCGGTGATCGGTACCATGAAGAGTGTTCGACGGTTTACGCTGTTCGTGAAGACACCGGCGAGCTCGCCGCCGATGCTCCAGCGGTTGTTCAGGTATCCCTGCCATGACAGCGCTCCTGAACCGCCGAGTCGAAGATTCGTCGAGTTGACCTCGCCCTCGCCGGGATTGTGGAAGAAGAGCGGAGCGAAGCCTCCGACACGAATCGTGAAATACTGGTCACCGAGCTGATACTCGGGCTCGACAAATTCCTCATCCTCTATCTGTGCATACCCCGATACGACGGCGACAGCGAGGAAAACAACACAGAAGAAAGCCACCGCGATTCTGCGAGGCCTTGGTTGTTCGAACATGCGGGCTCCGTTTATTGCGTGTTGCATTACCCAAGGATAGTATCACTTCGTTTTCCGATTATACAAGAATCCGCTATCGAGCGTGTCCGCCTTCGAGCGGAACGGTGCATGGGCCGGGAGTATTCGATGTACTTCGGTATCGGGCGGCCGGTCAAACCACGTGATTCACGTTGAATGGAACGTCGTATTCGTGATACTAGACAGCACATGTCAGCAGAGAAGCTCGATGGACGAGAGGCCGCAAAGAGCGTACGCAACCGCATCGCGGCGGATGTTCGCTCGTTCAGCGAAACGGGGCGTTCGCCGGGACTCGGGGTCGTTCTCGTAGGCGACAATCCGGCCAGTCTTTCCTACGTTCGCGGCAAAGAGAAGGCGTGCGAGGAGGTGGGGATTCACAGCCGGGAGATTCGCCTTGGCGCCGACGTCTCACAGACGGAGGTGCTCGAGACGGTACTCGCGCTCAACGACGATGAAGGTATCGACGGAATCCTCGTGCAACTGCCGCTTCCGGACCACGTCGATGAACGACGGGTACTCGAGGCAATCGATCCATCGAAAGACGTGGATGGGCTTCATCGCTTCAGCCTCGGGACACTCATGCTGGGAGAAGAAGGGTTCATCCCGTGCACGCCGTACGGCGTCATCGAGTTGCTGAAGCACTACGAGATTCCGACGAACGGACGACATGTGGTCGTTCTCGGTCGAAGCATGCTCGTCGGTAAGAGCCTGGCGAATCTGCTGCTCCGCCGCGGCGAGTACGGAGATGCAACCGTTACCATATGCCACAGCCGTACTCCGGACCTCTCGGTGCACACGTTGCAAGCCGATATCCTTATCGCCGCAATGGGGCGCCCCGCACTTGTCACCGGAGAGATGGTGCGGGAAGGATCAGTGGTAATCGATGTTGGCGTTTCTCGAGTCGATGATCCTTCGAAGAAGCGCGGCTATCGACTCCAGGGCGACGTCGATTACGAGGCTGCCGCCGAACGCGCCGCCTGGATTACTCCCGTCCCCGGCGGAGTCGGGCCGATGACGATAACGATGCTTCTGCAGAACACGCTGGACGCGGCGCGACATCGAGTGGAAATGTCCGGAAGCGGGTCGGCCCCAAGGTAGCGCGCGGTGGTTGACGTTCAAAGCAGTGCCGACGACCGAAATCTCCCGCTCGATAAGGTGGGAGTAAAGAACGTCCGGTATCCGCTGACGGTCCTCGATAAGTACGCAAAGTCGCAGCATACGACCGCAACCGTCGACCTTTATGCGAGCCTTCCACACCATTTCCGCGGTACTCACATGAGCCGTTTCATCGAGGTGTTTAACCGCCATCATCACGATCTCACCATGCCGCGGTTTCTCGATATGGTCGAAGAGGTGCGCGCAACCGTAGATGCCGAGAGGGCTTTCGCGCAGGTCACGTTCCCCTATTTTGTGAAGAAGTCGGCTCCGGTGAGCGGCAGCGAGAGCATGCTCGACTATCAATGCTGCTACTCCGGAGAGGTTACCGCACACCGGAGGGTATTCATCGCCGGCGTCGATGTCCCGGTGCAGACGCTCTGTCCGTGCTCCCGTGAGATCTCCAGCCGTGGCGCCCACAACCAGCGCAGCGTGGTCCGCGTCAGGGCGCAGCTCGGTGAGTTTTTCTGGTTCGAAGATTTGATCGCGGAAGTGGAGTCGTGCGCGTCGAGCGGCCTGTACACGCTGTTGAAGCGGTCAGACGAAAAGTACGTTACCGAGCACGCATATGATCATCCGGTTTTCGTGGAGGATCTGGTGCGAGCGGTGGTCAAGTCGGTCGAGTCGCGTTTTCGCTTTCCGTGGTTCAGCGTGGAGGCGGAGAACGCCGAAAGCATTCACAATCACGACGCGTACGCATTCATTCAGCGGGGAGAACGCCGCTCGACTTGAATGGATCGAGATTCGGAGTGACGAGGGATAGCGCAATGGTCGAACACAGAATAGGTGATGTGGATGATGCGGTGGTCCTGCGCCACGGTATCGTGTCTGTTTCCAACAAACGAGGACTCGCCGACTTCGCCGGCGAAATCCTGGAGGCGGCGCCGCAGTTGCGCTTTTTTTCCACCGGGGGAACGTTTCGTGCCTTGAGAGAGGCTTTGGCAGAGTCCGAGCGGGTGAGCGAGATCTCCGAGTACACCGGTCAACCGGAGACGCACGGCGGACTCGTTAAGACGCTCGACTGGCGTATCTATCTCGGAATCCTCGGTGAATCGCACAACGAGCACCATATCGCCGATCGCGAGCGGACCGGTGCGAAGTTGTTCGATCTCATTGTCGTGAATCTCTATCCGTTTCAGGAGTCGATTGGAGCTTCCGGGGGCGATCTCGAAAAGGCGCGGAGCAACATCGATATCGGTGGTCCGACCATGATTCGCGCGGCGGCAAAGAACTTCCCGCGTGTCGCCGTAGTGTGTGACCCTGCCGACTATCCCCGTGTGCTCGAGGAGGTGCGTTCAACCGGCGGAGCGCTCTCTCTCAGCACAAGATTCCATCTTGCTCGAAAAGCGTTCGCCCATGTTGCCGAATACGATGCAGCCATCGACGCCTACCTTCGGGACCTCGACCCGGGCATGACCGACGCAATCTACTTGAAGGGTGAAAAGGAGTAGCATGATGAGCTCACTTCGCAGGATGTACCGAACAGTGAATCCGGACGAGTTTCCATCGCGTATATCGATCACGTTCCACGACGACGGCGCCGACAGCACATTGGTGTATGAGAAGACCGAGTGGGATATCGATGGTGAGCGAAAAGGGTTGCGTTACGGGGAGAACCCCGATCAACCGGCGGCTCTCTATCGCCTTGTGAACGGAAATCTGCGAGTGGGCGATACCGAGACGATTCAGCCGGGAAACAGCACCGCCTCGGAACCGGAGCTACTCCAGAGCGGCAAACACCCGAGCAAGATCAACATCACCGATGCTGACACAGCGATCGGTATACTGCGCTATTTCGGTGATGAGCCTGCCACCGTCATCGTGAAGCATAACAACCCGTGTGGCGTAGCGATCGGGGAGACCCCGGCCGAGAGCTACCGGAGAGCATACCTCGCAGATCGAATCGCGGCTTTCGGCGGTGTGGTGGCACTGAACAAGGCGGTCGACAAAGCGACGGCCGAACGGATCATGGAGTCATACAGCGAAGTAGTGGTTGCGCCCGACTTCACACCGGAAGCGATCGAACGCTTTCGTGAGCGCAAGAATCTCCGTGTCATGCGGATTCGAGCCATGGACAGGCTTTCCGAGGTAGCGTCGCGACGCATCGTGGACTTTCACTCATTAACCGACGGCGGTCTGGTGACTCAGCTTTCGTTCGAGCCGAAGCGCTTGAGTGAGAGCGATCTGCAACCGGCTTGTGTCACACACAAAGGGGCGGAACACCGCATCGAGCGTGCCCCGACAGACGCCGAGCGTGCTGATATGCGATTTGGATGGCTGGTGGAGGCGGGGGTCACGAGCAATTCGGTAATTTATGTTAAGGATCGGGCGACCGTAGCGATCGGGACGGGGGAGCAGGATCGGGTCGGCGTGGCGGAGATCGCGCGTGACAAGGCCCACCGCAAGCTCGCCGACCGGCTCGCATGGGTGAAGCATGGGAAAGCGCTGAACCAGATCGAAGATGAGAACACGCGCAGGGAGATCGATACCGAGGTGCGCGCATGTCGGGGGGGACTTGCCGGAAGTGTGATGATCAGTGACGCGTTTTTCCCGTTTCGTGATGGGATCGATGTAGGGCTTCACGAAGGGGTGTCCGCAGTACTGCAGCCGGGCGGATCGTTACGTGACTGGGAGAGCATCGAAGCGTGTAATGAGTTCGGTGCGACAATGTGCTTCACCGGTCAACGCAGTTTCTCACACTGAGCCGGTCGCGAAGATCATTAATCTTCGGTAACCTTTACGCGGCTCGAACGGGGACAGTATACTTGCCGTGACAGCATTAGGAGGTCACCGGAATGAATGAGGTAGTACCACGAAAGGAACTCGAACGAAACGCATATACCGCGATCGGCGGCGTCGGCGGTGGAATCGGTTTGCTCGCGCTGCGTGCAGTCGCTATGTCGAATCCATTAATCGGGGCGGTCGTCGGGGGCGGACTGGTGCTCGCCGGACTGGGCATCTCGAAAACGAAGGAAGACCGGACGGCAGGAATGGTCGCCACCGGCGCGGGAATAGTGACCGGTATTGCGGCACTCACCGGTCTCGGAAGTGGGCTGATGACCCTCGGAGGACTCGGACTACTCGGATTGGGTGGGTGGAGTGTCTATAAGTTCCTGAAAGGAATGAAGTCGCGCCAGTAGCATTGCTATCGGGAAGGAGTTCGGGGTCCTGCGATGCCGTGGAAATTTCTTGTCTTTTTGGTGGTACTGGCGATAGTCATTCTGTTCGCCGGAATCAACGTTAACAACTCAGCCGACATAAACCTCGGATTTCATCGATTCGAGGATGTCCCCGTGTTTGTCGGCCTCGGCACCGCCTATATGCTCGGTGCCGTCAGTATACTGCCGTTCGCGCTTAACAAGGCCTTCAAGAAGCGGCAAAAGCTGTCGAATAGGTATAAAGAGAAGCAGCGAGCCGCAGAGCTCGAAGCTCCGGCTGCCTCATCGCCTGATACGATGAATGTGGAGCGCGATACCACGGCGGGAAATGGTACAAAGAAGAAGGGACGGCGAGCTCGGCGCAAGCGCGTGTAGCATTATCGCTATTCGATTGCCGTCTCGCCTTTCTGAGGAAAGCGGCAATGCAGAAGCGGTTAAATAGCCTCGTCCTATGTGTGCTCATCTCGTCGATAGCAATCCCCGTGGTTGACGCGGTTGCGCTATACGAGATTGAGTCGCTCGACGCTCTCCTCGAAGAGATTCTCGAAATGGAGCGTATCGATGAGGATGACGCTTCCGAGATCGTTTACCATCTGAAGCGACTCAGCGATAATCTCGACGAGGCTATGGTGCAACTCGCAGAGCATCCGGACCATCGCCCGCCGGAAGCACTCGCTGATGCGCTCGCTCTCGATGCTGCCCGGGATCTTACCGCGGGCCGTCTCGATCGTGCTGTCCAGGGCTTTCTCGGTGCTTCGAGGATCAGCACGGAAAGCGACAAACGCAACACGCTGCGGCTGAGAGCGGCTGCTGCAGCTATCGAAGTCGGAGAGCACGAACGGGCGCTGGAGCTGGCGATCGCCGTTGAATCGGACGCCGAGAAGGAATCAATCCGCGAACGGGCGTCTGTGATCGGGATTCGTGCCGTGGCTCATCTTCGGGGACGCAGCGATGCGCTTGACCGGATCGGAAGGTTGGAACCGGTGTCTGCGCTGGGCCTGTATCAATGGTATCTGCTGGAACGCAACGATGAGCTCTACGATCTTCTTGCCGGCGAGTTTCCGGACTCGTTGATCGCTGCGCTGATCGATGACTCGGAGGACGTTAGGCGACTGCTCGTACCAAGCAGCTTTCTCGCACCGCTCGGTGAATCGATCGATTATGTCGATTCGACGGCAGAAGAGCGTGTTGATAAGTACACAAGCGAGGCCACCGAAGCCGGCGAGGTGGCCGGATTACAGCTAGGTAGCTACCGACATGAACCGTATGCGCTCGCGCACCGCGATCGGCTACAGGATGACGGTTACAACGCGATCGTGACCACGAGCAGTGGTGGCCACTACAAGGTGGTCATCGATTTCGACGGCATGCGAAGTCGCGAATATGCACAAGAGCTGCTCCTTCAGCTTCGCGATGCCGGATACGAGGGGTTCGTTCGATACTCAATCGACGATTAGTCGAGGCGGCGGCTATGATCCATCCACCACGCTTTCATCATCACTCTCGATCAATTCCACCTGTTCGAGAATCAACGAATCACCGGTAGCGGCCCTGCTGCCGGATGTAGTGAGGCGAGCCGGTGACAGTTTCAGTGTGCGGACAATTCGGTCGCTCAGCTCGTCCTCCTGCAGTTCATAGAAGAACGTGCGACTCTCTACCCGTCTTCCACGTTCATCGACGACTATGAGTTCCATGATCACGTTGTCGAGTTCGTAGACCGCAAACCCGCCGCTATATCGCGAGCCGCCACTCGTCATCTCGAAGCGATGTTCATTGAAATCGATTCTCGTTCCACTATCGTCTTCGAAAGATCCGTCGAGCTCCGGATCCTGGGGCATGATTCGGCCGCTGTCGGCACCGGTGAGTGTTCGGCGCAGACTCTCGCTGACGCGGCGATATGTGCCGTCCCATCGACCGCGTTCGTTGACATCTACCGTGATCGTATCGAGATCGCGGACGTTCACCCGAACGAACGTGTTGAGGCTAGGTATGTTGCGATTGCGCATCGAAATCTGGACACCGCTTGAGACAGTCTTTCGCGACACCTCCCAATCGAATGTCTCCTGCATTTCTCCTCCGGAGAATACAACTCGTTCGGAGGCGGAATTGAACGTCACCAGCTGTAATCCGTCTCCTTCCTCCCGGTACCAGAGGCCGCTGAGAAAACTGGCGAACTCGTTCGCTCCGCTCTGATACAGCTGCTGCAGTCGTTCTTCTGCGATATCCCCGCCGGAAATCTCCTCGCGGGATACCTCCACATACTCCTCCTCTTCGCTGCTCCAGGCGTATGTCACTTCGATTACGTCGAGAATGTTGTCGGTGTCACGGTTTTCGCTCTGAGCGAGTATCTCGTAAGGGTCGATTTCTTCGCTATCGGGGTCTCGATCGTGTCGGATGAGTTCCACACTCCCTTCGCTCTGTACCGATGCGACGCGTCGATAGAGAAGTTGTGTTGCGGCACCGGTGCGGCGGAACAGATCGAGCGTTTGATTACCCTCGCTATCTACACCGATAGCGACGATTTCCGGTTCGCCGTCACCGAATACATCCTCGGAAGTCAAATTCAGTGAGCGCACGCTCGTCGCCGACGTTTCGCCTTCCCATCTCACCGAGTGACCGCCCTGTGTGATGTTCGCCTCGATAACGCGCAATCGAATCCGAGCGTCCGGGCTGTCGCTCGGCTTAAAGGCAACGATCTGTTCCTCGAAGTCGTTACGGGTAAGGTTGGTGTCGAGAACCTCTACCAGCAACTCGCCGCGGTCAAGGCCAACATGAACGGTAGGCGTATCGTCGAGGACCTCTACATCGGAGTCGAATTCCGCAGCACCCGACAAGCGAATACCATCGGCAGTGCCCGGTGTTATCGTGCGGGGTTCGGTTCTTTGCGGTGTGTCGGATGATTGGCCCGGAGCACAAGCGAAAAGGGCCGCGGCGGTAAGGATTATCGCCGCCGTTCGAAAAAGCAGAGGCGAAGTCGGTCGAATTGAGTAAGTCGAAGCCTGCATTTCCATACAGCTTCGAAGTATGGCCGATGTAGCCCCGGCTTGTGAATACATGAGTGAATATGCGAGGGACTGTTGAAACTCAATGATAATGTCCCCTCAATGACTCGATAGAAATGTCCCCTTCGGTAGGATGGTCGGCGCGATGGCCAAACGAACACCGATGAGTAAGTGGGATGTGAATCGAGCAGAAATACTGAACGCGGTTGTCGAGGAGAAAGTGACTCTGAAATACGCGGCAAAACGTCTACAGCTGAGCTATCGGCAAGCGAAGCGGTTGTTGAAACGATACCGGGAAGAAGGCGCTGCTGGAATTGTGCATCGGAACGTCGGCAGGCCTTCCCACCGACGCATCGATGAGCAGACGCGGCAGCGTGTGTTGGCTCTTCATCGTGAACGGTATAGCGACTTCGGTCCGACGCTGGCCGCCGAGAAGCTTCTGGAGCGAGACGGCATTCGTGTGGATCACGAGACGCTGCGTCGCTGGTTGATCGCCGAGGGGCTGCATCACCGTCGCCGACGGGGTCGAGTGTATCGATCGCGACGACCACGCCGGCAACGATTCGGAGAGCTGGTGCAGTTCGACGGAAGTCACCACGAATGGTTTGAGCAACGCGGTGAACGCAGTTGTGTGATGAATATGGTCGATGATGCCACCGGTACTACGTTTGCCCTTATGAGCGAGCAGGAGACCACTGAGGCGGCTATGTGGCTGCTGTGGGGCTGGATAGAGCGCTACGGGATCCCGGAGGCGGTATACTGCGACCGGAAGAACTCCTTTCTCATCGATCGCGAGCCGACGATCGAGGAGCAGTTATCCGGCAGGCGAGCGATGAGTCCGTTCGAGCTCGCATGTGAACGATTGGGCATCGATGTGATCGTCGCCGGCTCTCCACAGGCAAAGGGGCGGGTCGAGCGCAGCCATGGCGTCTACCAGGACCGGTTCGTAAAGGAGCTGCGTTTGGCCGACATCAGCAGCATTGAACAAGCGAACCGATTTCTCACCGACACCTATCTGCCGGCGATCAACAGCAAGTTCGCCATTGCCCCGGTGGACTCTGAAGACGCCCATGTGCCGCTGCTGCCACATCAGTCGCTTAAAGACATCTTCTGCTTTGAGGAACAACGAGTGGTGTCTCAAGACTATGTCATTCGATATCACAACCGCTTGTTCCAGCTCACCCGCACCAGGGGCGTGCGTCTCCCGGCGCCAAACACCCGCGTCACAGTGAGAAGACGACTGGACAAGACGGTACACATACTCTCCAACGACAGAAGATTTGCCTACGAAGACATTACCCCAACCCAAGAGGAGGAGCGGTCACAGAGATCGGCATAGCCGGAAGAAGGGGACATTCTAAAAGAGTTAACCCAGGGGACATTTCAATCGAGTCTTGACAGTGAATATGCGAGGGACTGGACAGAGAGGTTGACGACATGGCACCGTTCGATATGGAGAGCCGTCCCACCCACCGCAATCTCTCGCCGCTCGACCACAGATACTGGGAGAGCAACCGCTCGATCTATGAACGACTCGCCGATTACCTCAGTGAGGAGGCGGCTACCCGCTATTGTGCACGTGTTGAAGCTGCTCTCGTGAAAGCCCATATGCAGCGAGAGGGCGTCTTCACCCCGGAGATCGAATCCACTCTCTTTTCAGCGGCCGGTCGAATCGACCCGGCCGACGTGGCTGCAGAAGAACGAAGGACTCAGCATAACGTACGCGCACTCGTGAACGTCTATCAGAAGATGCTGCCGGAAGAGGCACGAGCGTATGTGCATCTCGGCGCTACCAGTGTCGACGTGCTCGATACGGCGACGAGTATGCGATATCGCGACGTTCTGCGCTCGGTTCTCGTCCCACTCCTAAGAGAAGTCGTTGAGCAACTATGTGAGCTCGCCGAGTCGTACGCCGATACGGTGCAGATCGGTCGAACCCACGGGCAGTTTGCCGTCCCGATTACGTTCGGCTTTTCAATCAGCGAGTACGCGGTTCGATTATCCAGGAGTGTCGTCGAGATCGATCGACTCGCTTCCGATTTGCGGGGCAAGCTGGCCGGAGCGGTTGGGGCGTACAATGCACTTTCGATTGCCACGCCGGACCCTGTCGCGTTCGAGAAGGAGGTGCTCGCTGAGCTCGGGCTGAGACCGGGTGACCAGTCGAATCAACTGGTCGAACCGGAGTATCAGCTGAGGCTGTTACTCGAGTGCAACACTGCGTTCGGGATTCTGGCAAATCTGGCGGACGATATGCGGAATCTTCAACGCTCGGAGATCTCCGAGGTGCGCGAGGCATTCGAGGCGACACAGGTGGGAAGCTCGACGATGCCTCATAAGCGCAATCCGTGGAACTGGGAGCACATCAAGAGCTTGTGGAAGGCGTTTGCCCCCCGGGTCGTAACCTTCTATATGGACCAGATCAGCGAGCATCAACGCGATCTGACCAATTCGGCGAGCAGCCGGTTCGTGGCGGATTATTTCGCGGGTTTAGCGGCGGCGTTCAACCGCGCAAAGAGTGTGTTGCAGCGCCTCGAACCGGACCGCGAACAGATGCTCGCAAACATCGAACGAGCCGGTGATATGTGTCTGGCCGAACCGGCGTACATACTCCTGTCGCTGGCAGGCAACGAGGACGCTCACGAACGGGTCCGCGTGGCAACACTGACCGCCGGGCGTGAGAAGCGGAAGCTTGTCGATGTGTTGCGGGACGATCCGGATCTGTGGAACTCGTTGGAGGAAGCCGCATCGAAGCGTCTTCAGATAGAAGCCTCCGAGTTCTTCAGCGATCCGAAGCACTATGTCGGTATCGCCGGCGAGAAGGCCAGGGAGAGTGCGACCACGGCGCGAAAGAGGGTGGAGCAGCTGCGAGGAGACGTTACGGTCGACGACACTAGAACGAGGGAGGAATCGTGAATGGATGTTGAAGGTAAGAAACCGACGGAGTATCTCAGTTACGACGATGTGTTGCTTCTGCCGGGGTACGCCGATTTCCTGCCGGGCGAAACCGACGTTAGTACGGAAATCCTGCCGGGTGTTCGGTTGAACGTTCCGATCCTCAGCGCGGCCATGGATACGGTCACCGAGCAGGAGATGGCGATCGCTATCGCGCTGCATGGTGGGGTCGGCGTAATCCACCGAAATATGTCGATCGACGACCAGGCAGCGCAGGTTGCCGCGGTGAAACGCTATTTGAACTGGGTGATCGAGAATCCCCTTACCGTAGAGAAAGAACAGTCGGTGCGGGAGGTATGGCAGCTCATGAGCGAGCGCGGCGTCTCGGGGCTACCGGTATTAGACGACGACCGGTTATGCGGAATAATCACCAGCCGGGACCTCCGTTTCTGCACCGACTACGAACGGGCGGTTTCCTCGATAATGACACCGGAGCCTATCGTTGAGCGCGGGAATCCCACTATCGAAAGCGCACAGCACAAGTTCAACGAGCACAAAATCGAGAAACTGCCGGTGGTGGGTGAAGACGGCAAGCTCACCGGGCTCATTACGGTGAAGGATATCGAGAAGCATCAGCGGTTTCCGGACGCTGCGACCGATGGACACGGGAGGCTTATCGTCGGTGCTGCCGTCTCTCCCAACGATATCGACGAGCGGATGGAGAATCTTGTCTCGAATCGTATCGATTTCGTCGTGATTGACACAGCTCACGGACACACGAAGAGCGTTGTGGAGGCGGTTGGACGAATCAAGCAGAAATTCGATATCCCGGTCGTGGCCGGTAATGTGGCGACTCGCGACGGAGCGAAGGCGCTTATTGACGCCGGCGCCGATTCGATTAAGGTCGGCGTGGGGCCGGGGTCGATCTGTACCACTAGGGTGGTCGCCGGAATCGGAGTGCCGCAGTTCACTGCCGTCGTATGGGCGGCCGAAGAGGCAGCGAAAGCAGATGTGCCGGTTATCGCGGACGGTGGAATCAAGTACTCGGGAGACATCGTCAAGGCTATCGCCGGGGGCGCTTCCGCGGCCATGATCGGGAATCTTTTCGCAGGCCTGAAGGAGAGCCCCGGACACGAGGTTATCTACGAAGGGCGGATCTTCAAAACGTATCGCGGTATGGGCAGTATCGGGGCGATTCAGAAAGGCGGTGGAGACCGCTATCAGATGAATGCCGACGACGAACCGGTTCCGGAAGGTGTGGAAGGTCGGGTGCCGTACCGTGGCGAGCTGAAACCGTTTCTTCATCAGTTGGTCATGGGACTACGGAAAGGCATGGGATATACCGGCTGCCGCAGCATCCCGGCATTGCGCGCATATCGGAACTTCATTAAGATCAGCGCGGCCGGGTTGCGTGAGGGACACGTACACGACGTTTCCATAACGCAGGAACCGCCCAACTACTCGCGATAGGGGCTGCATGACCGGCGCGAATCGTGAATCGGTTCTCGTTGTCGTGCTGCTGTCGTCGATAACGGTAACAGGACACATACAATGACAACAGTAGTCATAGGTGCTCAATGGGGTGATGAGGGTAAGGGCAAGATCGTCGACTTCCTTGCGGAGGATGCCGAGGACATCGTTCGCTTCTCCGGTGGTGCGAATGCCGGCCACACGATCGTAAAAGGGGGGCAGAAGTTCACGCTTCATCTCGTTCCCAGCGGCATCCTCTATCCCGATACGGTCGTGGTTCTCGGTATAGGAATGGTGATCGATGTTCCTTCGCTTTTCGACGAGTTGAACACACTCGAGTCACAAGGTATCGCCTGGAAGGGACGGGTGCTGGTCAGCGATCGTGCTCACGTCGTACTCCCCCGCGACAAGGAGGAAGATCGAACGCTCGACGCGGGTCGAAGACGGCCGATCGGCACAACCGGGCGCGGCATAGGTGTCGCCTACGCCAGAAAAGCGGCACGCGATGGTATCCGTGTGAGCGATCTCGTATACGATCACACGTTCTCCGAGCTGCCGAGTGCGGAGCAGGAGTATTTCACCCCGTATCGTGAAAGGTTGGCTCGTATGGCGTGCGACCTCACCGATCGAATGATCAGCCACCGATCGCGTCGGGTCCTGCTCGAGGGTGCACAGGGGGTTATGCTCGATCTCGACCTCGGCACGTATCCTTTCGTGAGTTCCGGAATGTCGGCGGCCGCGGGAGCTGTTGTCGGCAGCGGCATCGGTCCGAGTCGGATCGACCGCGTTCTCGGCGTATTCAAGGCGTACTCCACGAGGGTGGGCAACGGCCCATTCCCAAGCGAGTTTCGTCCGGAGCGTGACGGCGATCTCGGTGACCGAATCCGTGAGCTCGGAAACGAATACGGTTCAACCACCGGTCGCGCGCGACGGTGCGGATATCTCGATCTGGTTGCACTTCGGTACGCGTGTCAGTCCAACGGAATCGACGGACTGGTTATGACGCATCTCGATGTGTACGACTCGCTCGACGACATCTCCGTCTGTACCGCCTACGAAATCGACGGCCGCCACTACCACACCGTACCCGCCAACATACTCGAGCTCGAACGTGCGGAGCCGGTGATCGAGACCCTACCGGGGTGGAAGCGATCGATAGCGGATGCGAAGCGCTATGACGAGTTGCCCGGGCGTGCTCAGGACTACATCCGGTTTATTGAGAGCCGAGTCGAGGCGCCGATCGACATCGTGAGCGTGGGAAGTGATCGCGATCAGACAATTATTCGGCGGAGTCCATGGACACCATAGTCGTACTCGATTTCGGCAGTCAGACAACGCAGCTCATCGGGCGTCGTATTCGTGACCTCGGTGTCTACAGCGAGGTGCTCCCCGGCACCGAACCGATACCGGAGTCGATACGGCCGAACGTCGCAGGAGTGATACTCAGCGGTAGTCCCGCGAGCGTACACGAGCCGGATGCGCCAAAGGTGGACCGGAGCGTGTTGTCGCTTGAGGTTCCGGTACTCGGAATCTGTTTCGGGCTTCAGCAACTGATTGAGAGAGCGGGGGGGAGTGTCGCGCGTGCTTCGCGCCGTGAGTACGGGCGCGCGCCACTTCGGTTTCGTAATAACGGCGGAGCTCATCCGCTCTTTCGAGGAGTCTCCGACAATTTTCTCAGTTGGATGAGTCACGGCGACAGCCTATCCTCGTTACCGGATAGCTTTGAAGTACTCGCGGAGTCGCATACAGGTGTACCCGCCGCGGTTCGTTCGGTATCCGAGCGGGTTCTCGGCATCCAGTTTCATCCGGAGGTGACTCACTGCGAATACGGCAATCGCATCCTTGAGAACTTTGTAGTCGGAATCTGTGGTGCTTCCCGCGATTGGAGCATGGATCACTATGTCGGACAGGCGCGCAAAGAAATCCGCGATGCGGTCGGGAATCGATCGGTGCTTACTCTCATATCCGGAGGAGTTGATTCGACCGTCACCGGTGCGCTTCTGCTCGATGCACTCGACCCGGAACAGGTGCATCTCATGTATATCGATACCGGCCTCATGCGAAAAGGAGAAACCGACGAAGTCCGCCACAGCCTCGAGGAACTCGGTGCGACGCATCTCCATATCATAGACGCTCGAGAACGGTTCCTCTCCGCGCTCAGCAACGTCGCCGATCCCGAGAGAAAACGCGAGATAATCGGTGATCTTTTCATGACTGTTCAACAGGAGGAGCTCGCAGCACGCGAAATCGGAGAGGACCTTCTGGCTCAGGGGACGCTTTACACCGACCTGATCGAATCGGGTAAGGGAATCGGCTCCCATGCGCAAGTAATCAAGAGTCATCACAACGTACGTGCGCCATTGGTCGCCGAGAAACGCGAGGCCGGATTGATCATCGAGCCGCTTTCAAAGCTCTATAAGGATGAAGTGAGACAACTCGGACGGGTGCTCGGATTGCCGGAGACGGTCGTCGGACGACATCCATTTCCAGGTCCAGGGTTAGCGGTTCGAATAGTCGGCGAAATCACCGCCGAACGGATCCGAATACTTCAGGATGCCGATGCAATCTACACCGATGAGCTGAGATCCCGGGGCCTCTACGACAAGATATGGCAGGCATTTGCAGTGTTACTGCCGGTTCGATCGGTGGGAGTCGTAGGCGATACTCGTGCCTACGGCTCGGTAGTCGCGTTGCGTGCGGTGAGCAGCGCCGACGGCATGACGGCCGACGTCTACCCGATGGAAACCCGTGACCTGCTCGAGATCAGCGCGCGAATCACGAACGAGGTCTCGGAGGTAGGACGCGTGGTTTACGACGTATCGAGCAAACCTCCGGCCACTATCGAGTGGGAGTAGCGATCCAGGCGAGGTCTTCATCGAATCATCAAAACACGAGAAGTCGAATGGGAGTGGAGGTGGCGGGAATCGAACCCGCGTCCGACTGAGCCGTCTGAAGACCTCTACAGGCTTAGGTCCTGCTTGAAAAGTCTCGGCCTCCGGGTTGGCGCAGGCCCTGAAGCCGGCCGGAAGCCAGAGCCCGACTAATAGTGTCCCCCGACGCGGCCGGGCGCGTGCCGGGGTAAGTCCCGGTTTATGTCAGGCGAACCGTACCTCGGAACAGCGTTACGGTAGCCCGTGACCGCTATAAATTATGCGGCCATTGCAAAGTCTGCATCGTTGGCAGATAAAATTGGTGTCAGTTTAGAGAGCTGACGCTCTGCCTGCAGTCAACAGTCCGGAACCTCAATCGTCGAATCCTGTGCACCCCCGAAGTCTTCAACTCAAATCTATGTCGCAGTCGGGTTTCGCGTCAAGCCTTACTCGACGCCGAACCGGCGCGTGATAGTTCGATGAGTGTTCGGTGGACGCCCGGTGTTGCTGCGAGCGCACTCGTACCGAGATCACTACCGCTGTCGCGCCCGTCACAATCGGTGAGGATTCCGCCGGCCTCGGTTATTACCGGATACAAGGGAGCAACGTCCCACGGCTGCACGATCGGATCGATCATCGCATCGGCGCGACCTGTGGCAACGAGAAGGTAGCCGTAGCCGTCGGCCCACGTTCTGATCGAACCGGCCGTTTCGGTCAGCGTTCGGGAAAAATCGGGTCGCCTGCGCGCGAGTTCGGCAGGATCGGTCGTCAAAACCATCGCGCTTGCGAGATTATCGCACCGTCGAACGGTAGTCGTCACTCCGTTGAAGCGGCATCCGTTTCCGATCGACGCAGCGACTGTTTCGTGCGTGATCGGATTGTGAATCACTCCGAGTTGTGGAGCCCCTTCGTGGATAACAGCGATCAGGACGGTGAAAAGCGGAATCCCGGTTATGAACGACTTCGTTCCGTCTATCGGATCGAGTATCCACTTCCAGTCGTTTTCGCCTGCCTGCTCGCCGAACTCCTCGCCCAGGAGCGAGTCGCTCGGAAACGCGTGACTAATGCGATTGCGCAGGAAGCGTTCGGCGTCGCGATCGGCGTCTGTCACCGGGGTGCCGTCGGACTTCGTTTCCGTTCCGGCGTTTCCGCCGAAGTAATACCTGCGGACTATTGATCCTGCCTGAATTGAGAGTTGCTCTGCGAATCGCTCGCGCACGACAACTTCGTGTTCGAAGACTTCATGTCCCATATGCAAATTGCCTCTCGCTTCGGTTAGCGTCCACTGAGCTCGCGTTCCTGCTCACGGCGAAGGTCTCTGCTGCGAATCGCCTGACGTTTGTCGTGGAGCTTCTTCCCGCGGACAACTCCGAGCTTGATTTTGACGAGGCCGCGAACGAGATGAACATCAAGCGGAACAAGCGTAAAGCCGCGCTCGGTTGCCTGCTTCTTCAGACGCACGATCTCACTGCGTTGTGCGAGCAGTTTTCGAGGACGCAACGGTTCATGGTTGAATTCGCTTGCATGCGACCACGGGCTTATGTTGAATCCGATGAGCCAAAGCTGGTCATGTTTGATCCGAACATACGAGTCGGAGAAGTTGAACCGGCGCCCTTTGATCGATTTCACTTCAGTGCCTTTGAGCTCGATCCCGCACTCCAGTGTATCGACAACCGTGTACTCGTGAAACGCTCGCTTGTTCTTTGCAAGGACATGAGCGGACTCGTCAGCCATCGGTAACCTCCATCGCTACGACGCGAAATCCGAGAAACGGTGTCGACCACGCTTCATGCTGTCCGCCGCGACTTTCCGGTCCGATCTGTGCTCGCGAATTGGCCCACGAACCTCCCCGAACGGTGTAGTAGCCGGGGCGCCCGGCCTCGCGAAGCGAATCGCCGTGTACGCGAAGCACCGAATCTGCCGCATACCACGGTGTCGAAGTCCACTCCCAGTTGTTCCCGATCATGTCGATCAGGCCGAGTCGGCCGGTTCGGGCGTCAGGATTCTCTTCCAGCGACCGCACACCGCTCGCTAGACCGAAGACCCTATTCTCGAAATCCTCACCGAAGCTGTCGAGTGCTGCCGCTCGCGCCCACTGAGCCTCGGTCGGTAGCGCGATACGCAGCTCCGGGCCCGACTCTTCGTCCATCCAGTCGGCGAACGCACGAGCAGCATGCCACGATACGCCGACTACCGGTTCGTCGGGGTGCTGATCGTCAAACTCGGACAGATACCCTTCGTCGACAACTCCGGTTGCCGCGAGCTCGTCAATGTTGGAGCGATCCCAGTCCGGATTCGCTTCAAGAAAACGCTGCCAGTTTTCAACGGAGACCGGCGAGCGGGCAATCCAGAACTCGTCCACGTCTTCCCATTTGCGCACCGCGCTGCGGTCCGAGTTACCGAGGTAGCCGGAATACCCGTGCAAAATCCGACCCGAGGGTACACTCGAAAAATGAATGCCGGCGCTCGATTGTTGCTGTAAATCGCCCGCCAAATCGTCGAGTTCTTCTTCGAGCTGTTGGGAGTATCCCTCTTCTTTTTCTCGATTGTCGCTCACTTCGCGGTCAAGAAGAGATTTCTGCCTGAGGAGATCGGAGAACGCATTACCTCCGGTCGAGTCAATCCACGGTAGAAAACCCTCAGAATGTCTGTGAAGATGTATAATTTGAGATACTACCTCGCTTGCCGCCAATGCACCAGGCGCTCCGAAATCGCTACCATGTGTCCAGAAGGCGCTGACGAGATCGCGTAGCATTGCGTGGGAAGTAATGTTTTGTGCACTACCTAAGAGGAATTGTGAGCGGTTCTCGGCGGAGATGCCGGCGGCCACAGCGTCCCGGGCGAACGTAGTAAGAACCGGGGGAATCGGACGACGTGCGGTGGATTCACCGATCTTGGCCCACGAGCTCAATTCTTCGCCGCCGTTCGTCTCGAGAACAGTGCGAGCGTCTTCGGACGGTTCGAACGAGTAATGAACCTCTTTGTGCGGAGGAAAGAGGAGGGTCGCAATCCAGCGTCTCGGGACGTCGATATCGACCGTTGTCGCTTCGAAGCCTGGACGTTTGAGTCGAATCTGCTGGGCGCCGCGTGGCAGAGAGAATGTGGCCGGAGTGGAGCCGAGACGCACGCCATTGTGGTATACCGAAGCAGCCGGGGGCGTGCTGTCAATCGTGACGGCGCGCTGCCGATCACGTATTCCCGGCAGTGCGAAGACGGCGAAAACGATGAGAATCAAGATAAGTGTACCGGATACGGCAAGATAGTATCCCGGTGGTATACCAAAGAGAGGCTTCAGCCTGACGTCTTCGGGCTCTTCGTGTCCGGAAGCTGGTGGGTCTTGTTCTGTTTTCCGCGTGATCTTTCGTGCTTTGCGCATCGCGAATACATCCGGCGCGGAGTATAGGGAAGGCCATTTCGTCGTGTCAACGAGCCGGAAAACCGTCGGCAGAATCGTCGTTGAGCGGGTCCGGGTACTCATCGATCATCGTATACTGCAGTGACAAGTCCTCGATTTCGCGTTCCCAGAAGGCCTTGCTTCCCCAGCCGGGGAAGTGTTCCAGAAAGGCGCGATCGTCGCGTTGTTGCGTCTGCCATGCGAGAAAGTAGATCATACGGATGAAGCGCAGAGCCTCGATGAGCCGTACTTCGCGGCGATCGAAGGGCAGAAACTCCTCATATCCATCGATCAGAAGGAGGAGTTCGCGACGGCAAAGGTGCGCGTAGTCGGGTAGCAGTAACCAGAGGTCCTGCACCGCCGGGCCGTTCATCATGTCATCGAAATCGATTACGAGCAGACCGGTGTCCAGCCTGTCGAGAATATTGCCGCGGTGACAGTCCCCGTGGATCCGGATGGTTCCGATACCATCGAAAAGTGGGGCGGTCTTGTCGATGATCGAGTGGCAAAGATCAATGAAACGGGGGGCGACCTCGGGGTGCAGCACCCCGGTCCGGTCGATGAAATCCACATACGAATGCGCGACTTGACGCGGATGACAGATCACTCTCGATTGTGCCTGCCGTATGCGTCCCGCCAGGTGACAGCGTGCTACGAGAACGCCGAGACGATGCCAGTCCTCGTCGCGTTCGGCGTCGAAGTTGCGACCGCCCATCCTTGGATAGAGCGCATAAAGATAGGATGCTTCGTCGAGCTCCAGCTCGTGGAGTGTGTCGCCGTCCTCGTCACCGATCGGAGCGACAACGGGCACGTCGGCTGCGGAGCAATCGAGAACGAACTGGTGTTCGTCGGCGATTGCTTCATCGGACCAACGGTCGGGCCGGTAGAACTTGACGATCAACTCCTCGCCCTCGTCCGTCCTGACACCGTACACACGATTTATATAGCTCGGATATGGCGTGATGGTTCCGTCGAGCCGAAGGTCGAATGCCTGCTCAACGGCAAGAAGAACGAGCTCGGGCGTGAGTGCGTCGAAGTCCATGGTCGCTACTATGACCCGCAAGGCCTTCTCGTGTCTCGGCAGAACGCTGCTCCACGACCACCGTGGAGCCGCCTTTGGAGGATGACATCCGCCCGGTGAGCTTGCTACAAGCTGCGCGTCTTGCTACGCTCCGCGACAGTATGCCGCACTGGAGTGAACGCGTTCAGCATTTCGTCGAACGGATACTCACGAGACGCAAACGGCGCAAATGGAAGGCGAAGCAGAAACAGGCACGCAAGAGCACGCTGTGGAGCTGGATCGAGAGTTTTCTCTGGGCGGCGGTCGTTGTGCTTATTCTCAATCAATACCTCGTCCAGGCATATGTGATTCCGTCGGGTTCGATGATTCCGACGTTGGAGATCGGTGACCGGATATTCGTGAACAAGGTCGTTTACGGTCCCGAACTGATACCCGGGTACGGAAAGCTTCCAGGGTTCAGTGAGCCGGAGCGTAACGAGATCGTAATTTTCGAGAACCCGTCGTATGTCTCTCATGGCCCCGCCGTCGAGCTCTTCCACCGCCTCGTTTTCATGGTAACCCTGAGCATGGTGAATCTGGATCGCGATGAGCTCGGACGTCCGCGGGAGCAGTTTCTGATCAAGCGCGCCGCCGCCTATTCGGGTGATCGGTTGAGGATTCGCCGGGGCCGACACGAAATACGCCCCGAGGGTGAATCCGATTGGATGAGCGAAGAGGCGGCGATGGAGCTGCACGGAATAGAGTATCCCGTCCGCCGCCTGATCGAAGACGACGCTCTGGCGACCTTTGAAGCCGCCGGCGCGGTGCGGGCGTATCAGGAGCGTGGGCTGCGACCCGATTCGGCGATGCGAACTGCCGCGAATGCCGCGGAAGGAGAGCGGGTCGCTGATCGATTTGCATTGGCCCGCGGGTACCATCTCACCAACTATCAGATTGCGCCGAACGAAGCGATGCTCGCGCGCCGCTTCGCCGAAGCCGATGCCGGTTGGTATGTGCCGACAGACCATATCATGGGACTCGGTGACAACCGGGACAACAGTCGCGATGGCCGGGATTTCGGACCGGTTCCCTCCGATGCGGTACTCGGACGCAGCATGGTCAGATACTGGCCGTTCGATCGGTTCGGATCGATTGATTGAGTGATGGCGTAAACGCGTAACAACCTATGGGTACTATACGACACACTCGCACATATCGGGGACCTGAAGAGCACGCTCTTTCGCGCCGATTGCGAAGATTCCTGACATTTTTGGTCGTTTTTCTGGCGTTTCATCACGCGCTCTCTTTCTTTTTGATCTCCAGTGTCCGTGTCGGCGGCGAAGGTATGTTGCCTGAACTCGCTCGCGACGACCGGGTATTCGTTTCGCAGGCGGCATACGGGGTTCCGGTACCGCTGACGCGATCGCGGATAGGAATGGCAACACCCGACCGTGGCGATGTAGTGCTATACGAACCGCCCTTCGCCCGACGGCCGCCGTTCGCTCTGCGAGCCGCCGACCAGGTGGTTCGTTTCATCTCCGCGCAGCGCCTCGGCCTCCTGAACGCGTTCGGCGAGGCGTGGGAAGGGAGCGAGACGATCGGACGAGTCGTGGCGATGCCCGGCGACACCGTCTCGATGGATGAGTACTACATTTCGGTGATCACACCCGGAGGACAGCGGGTCCGGGATATCGATGAGCGTGATGGATCGGTGCGGGTAATCAGACCGCAAGCGCCGGACGGTTTCCCCGACTCCGCGCCGCTTACCGGCTTCATGCAGCCGCGAGTTCTCGGAGAGGATGAATACTGGATAGTCGGGGACAATCGCGGAGCAAGGCTCAGCTCGCTGCATTTCGGACCTGTTTCGGCTACCGATATTCGCGCACGGGTAACGTTTCGGTTCTTCCCGCTTCCGCGATTCGGCGGTGTTCGGTGAGCCGCCCGGCGGTCGACCGGATCGTTCTTGACTGCATCACACAACTTCAGCTCGTTGACAGCCGCAGGGGCAAATGCTACCGTCAGCGCGGGTATTCGAGCGTACAAGCACCTACATAAACAGGAGTTGCGATGTCTGGACACAGCAAATGGGCTACGATACGTCACAAGAAGGGCGCCGCCGACGCGAAGCGCGGCAAACTCTTCTCCAAGCTGATTAAGGAGATTACCGTTGCCGCACGCGAAGGCGGTGGCGACGAAGAATCGAATCCCCGTTTGCGTACGGCAGTCCTCAAAGCGAAAAGCTCGAACATGCCCAAGGACAACATCGAGCGTGCGGTCAAGAAAGGCACGGGAGATCTCGAGGGCAGCGACTACGTCGACATGACCTACGAAGGGTACGGCCCCGGCGGCGTCGCGATTATGGTCGAGTGCCTGACCGACAATCGAAACCGCACCGCAGCGGATGTGCGAAGTATCTTTAACAAAGGCGGTGGTAATCTCGGCGAGAACGGGTGTGTAAGCTTTCTGTTCAGTCGAAAAGGAATCATCCAGTACGACGCCGCCGAGTATACCGAAGACCAGGTTCTCGAACAGGCGTTGGAAGCCGGAGCCGACGATGTCTCGACTCAGGGGGAGAGCATCGAGGTGATTACCGAACCGGAGGAGTTTCAGAGCGTCGTGTCGGCAATGCAGCAGGCCGGCTTCGAACACTCGTATGCCGATGTAGCTCGGGTTCCGGAAGCGACCGTGAGCCTCGACGAAGACGGTACTCGCAAGGCGCTGAAGCTCATAGAAGCGCTCGACGATCACGACGACGTCCAAAATGTCTCCACGAATCTCGATATTCCGGACGACTTCGACCCGGAAGGGTAATGCTGCTTCTCGGCGTTGATCCGGG
>PUOG01000211.1 GCA_003552745.1 Spirochaetaceae bacterium | reverse complement strand
ACCGAGATCGCCGCGAGCGGCGTGAGGTTCGCCGCCGGCGAGCGAATCGCAATCTGCTGCGGCAGCCGTGGTATCGCGAACATCTCCGGGATCGTGCAGCAGGTGGTGTCCGAGTGCCGTGACGCCGGCGCCGAGCCGTTTATCGTTCCGGCGATGGGGTCGCACGGTGGGGCGACGGCGGTGGGCCAGGCGGAGGTGCTCGCGAGCTACGGCATCGACGAGGAGACCGTCGGTGCTCCGGTGCATTCGTCGATGGAGACCGTCGAGCTTCCGGCCGGCGCGCTGCCGCACCGGCTGCACATGGATCGCCACGCCGCCGAGGCCGACGGCATCATCCTCATCAACAGAATCAAGCCACATACCGACTTCCGGGCACCGATCGAGAGTGGACTGTTAAAGATGGCGGTCATCGGTCTCGGAAAGCGGGATCAGGCGGAGATCATGCACTCCTACGGCGTGCGTGGCCTGCGCGATATGATCGTTCCGGCCGCGCGCGAGCTGATCGGCACCGGCAAGATCAGAATGGGAATCGGCATCGTTGAGAACGCACTCGACGAAACGATGGAGATTCGCGCCCTTCCGCCTGCTGCGATCGAAGAGCAGGAGATGGCGCTTCTCGAGCGAGCCCACGCCGCAATGCCGAGCCTGCCGCTCGACGACATCGACGTGCTCGTCATCGACGAGATGGGAAAGGATGTCAGCGGCTGCGGAATCGACACGAACATCATCGGCCGGATCAGAATCGCCGGCGAGGCGGAACCGGAGCGCCCGCGGATCAAGCGCATCGTCTGCACCGATCTGACCGCGGCATCGCACGGGAACGCAACCGGCTTCGGTCTCGCCGACATTATCACTCGCCGGCTCTACGACAAGGTCGACTTCGAGGCGACCTACGCCAACATCATCACGAGTACGTTTCTCGAGCGCGGAATGATGCCGCTGGTGCTGCCGACCGACTCCGACGCGCTCGAGTGTGCGCTGCGCACCTCATCGGTTCAAGAGCCGTCCGACGCCCGCGTCATCCGCATTCGCAATACGCTGCAGCTCGCCGAGATGTGGGTGTCGCCCGCGGCGTGGGAAGCGATTGAACAGGCCGGAGTTCCGGCCAGCCGGCTCACCGATTTCGCCGAGCCGTTCACCGCCGACGGAGAGCTTCTCGCCTTCGATAGTGAGTGAGGCGGAGAGCGCCCACGTCAAGAAATCGGGGGCGAAGGATCACACCGACGTGCGCTCCTGCGATATGCGAGATGAAGTCGACCGCGGTACTGAAGCAGACGCCGGCCGGCAGGGTCGCTCACTGCGCAGGAACTTCAATCCTGCGCACCTCCTTGTCGGCGAGTCGCATCGTAATATCCCGCAGCACGCGTTCGCACGTTCCCTCGTCGGAAAACCGGCCGACCGTTTCCCAGCTTCCGGAGCCGAGGCACTGAGCCTGGAGCCGTGAGCGTTTGGTACGAAACCCGATCGCAAGGATCAGCTTGTTCTTCTCCTGATTGACAACCCAGATCGACATCTCGTCTCCTTCGAGTTTTCGGCGGATTCCTGCCTGTCGTGATGCTTCGGCGGCCGCGGCGGTACCCGCGCCGCCTGCAGCCGCGCCCGCTGCGCTGCTCATACCGGTACTCTACAGGAAAGAGATGAGCCGCGCCATCGTGAGCCTCGCCGTCACGTGGCTAAACGTTCATCGAGTCGCAGAGGCGAGCATGACCACACGACCAGATCGTGAATCCGGAATGACCGTCCGACGGCAAGTTGTCGAGATTTTTCGCGATATTTCGCGACGGATGACAATCGCCACTGCAGAAATGCCGGTATAGTCAGGTGAGAACATATCCCGTATACTGGAGGATACCTGAATTGAGTGAAGGCGCTATGGCACTTGGCGAGAAGGATCTGGAACGAATCGGGGAGTACATCGAGTCGCGGCTCCCGCAGTGGATCGAGAAGATCTCCCACCAATCGGCGCAGAACTGGCTATTCGGTGCCGACCGAGCTCTGTTCGAGCGTGTGGTTCGCATCGAAGACCAATTGGTCAGTATCGAGCGGCGGATGGACGAGCGTTTCGAACAGTTCGAACGCCGCTTCGAACAGATTGATAAGCGCTTCGAGCAGATCGACAAGCGATTCGAAGACATGAACAAGCGATTCACGAGCACGCAATGGTTGATCGGCATAATGGTGACGCTGTTCATGGCGCTGAATACCGCGATTCAGTTGATGTAGTGGCAGGTGCCCCGGCGGCGGAACACGGCGAGACCCGAAGATCGGCAGCACGGGGTCATGCGCACGTCGTGCTTCATGCAGTCCCGCGCTCGACGAGCAGCTCGGCTATCTGGACGGTGTTGAGCGCCGCGCCTTTCAACAGATTGTCGCCGACAACCCAGAAATTGAGCGCATGCGGATCGATCAGATCTTCGCGCACACGCCCAACCACCGTTTCGTTCCGCCCTGCCCACGCGAGCGGGGTCGGTAGTTCATCGAGAAGAAGACCGGGGAAGCCGCTCATCGCTTCCCGGGCAGAGTCCGCGGTTACCTTCTCGGCGAATCGAGCACGCACCTGCACGGCGTGACCGACCACCACCGGGACACGAACGCACGTGGGAACGACCTCGAGATCGAGCAGCCCGAGAATCTTTCGTGACTCGTTCTGCAGCTTCATCTCCTCGTCGGTGTACCCCCGCTCGTCCGGGGTGCCGATCCTCGGCACCGCGTTGAAGGCGAGAACCGATGCATGTACCTCGTGCGAAGTCGCCTCCATGGCTCGAGCACCGTCGGAAATCAAGAGATCGCTGTGCTCGATGAGATCCCGCGCTTGCGAGATCAGTTCATCGATTCCCTTCTGCCCCGCACCGCCGGCGGCTTGATAGCTTGTCGCAATAACCTGTTCGAGACCGAACGCGTCGTGCAGCGCCTTCAGCGGAAGCATCGCCACCATCGTCGTGCAGTTCGGATTCGCCACGATACCCTTGCGGACCCCGGCGAGCGCGTCGGGATTAACCTCCGCCACAATCAACGGAACATCGGCATCCATGCGCCACGCTGATGAGTTGTCGACGACGGTAGCGCCGGCGTCGACAGCTTTCGGCGCGTACTGCTTCGACGTAGTACCGCCTGCGGAGAAGAGCGCGATATCGACGCCGTCGAATACGTCGGGTTCGGTTAACGCGTGCACGGTTATCTCGCTACCCTTGAACGCCAACGCCGTTCCAGCCGAACGCTCGCTTGCGATCAGCCGGATTTCGTCGAGCGGAAACGACCGGATCTCGAGCAATCTTCGCAGCTCGCGCCCCACCGCGCCTGTGGCACCGACGACAGCTACCGTACGACTCATCAAACTACCCTCACCTGCGATCGATATGCACTGTTCATTGCGCGGTACTCTAACCGAAAGCACCGATGAGTGTCAGGCAATGGTCAGATGAAAACATCTCCCGTACACTGGAGGATACCTGATTTGAGTGAAGGCGCTATGGCACTTGGAGAGAAGGATCTGGAACGAATCGGGGAGTACATCGAGTCGCGGCTCCCGCAGTGGATCGAGAAGATCTCCCACGAATCGGCGCAGAACTGGCTATTCGGTGCCGACCGGACGCCGTTCATGGCGCTGAATACCGCGATTCAGTTGATGTAGCTGTTCGCGCGTTTGCCTCCGCTCGGGCGGCAAGCTCTTTATGCCTCGGCTCCGCATTTCCAAGGGCGCTCACGATCGTCTCCGACCGGCAATCACCCGGACAATCCGAGCTCGTCTCGATAGTCGTCGAGCACCACCGGCGTTCCGCCCGTCCTCGAGCGCTCGGCCGCCTGGGCGAGGAAGACCGCCTCGCGCCCGTCGATCACGTCGACGGAACTCTGCCCCCCGTCACGCACGGCACCAATGAACCCGCTAAGCTCGTTCACGTACGACTCGGTGTACCGCTCGAGGAAGAAACGCAGCGGTAGATCGCGGCCGACTCCGCCGGCGTTCGACAGCGTCGCGGTGTTGGGGTAGACATTGTCGGTGCTGACCGCTCCGGCCGAACCGAACGCCTCGGCGCGCTGATCGTAGCCGTAGACCGCCTGCCGGGAGTTCTCGATGGTGGCAAATGTTCCGTCGGCAAAGCGCAGCGTGACCAGCGCGGTGTCGATGTCGCCTGCCTCGCCGATCGCCGGGTCGACACGGCACGCGCCGATCGCATACATCTCGGTCGGCTCGGCGCCGCAGAGGAAGCGCACCATGTCGAAGTCGTGAATCGTCATGTCCATGAAAAGTCCGCCGGAGCGCCTCACGTATTCGATCGGCGGCGGCTCGGGATCGCGACTGGTAATGCGCACGGTGTGGAGCTCGCCGATCTCGCCACCGGCGATCGCCTGTCGGACACGCGCGAAGCTCGCATCGAAGCGGCGATTGAAGCCGACCTGCAACAGAATGGCGCTTCGCTCCACGGCCGTCCGAATCCGCTCGATCGACTCGATCGTGTCCGAAAGCGGCTTCTCGCAGAACACATGCACGCCGTGCGCTGCTGCCTTTTCGATCGCCTCCTCATGCGTGTCGGTGCTCGAACAGACGAGGAGCGCATCCGGCTTTCCGCGGTCGATCGCCTCATCGACCGTCGAACAGACGACCGGAATCTCGAAGCGTGCGGCGAGCGACTCGGCGGCCTTCGATACGACATCGGCGACGGCGACGACTTCCGCCCCCTTCACGCGGGCGCTCAGAAGCTCGGTATGCAGCGAGCCGATGCGGCCGGCACCGACAACGGCGATTTTCACTGGAGTGCTCATGGTTTCGCTCCTCGTCTCCACGCCGCCCGCACCGCCTCCGCCGCGCGGGCCACATCATCACCCTCGTCACCGATGATATTGCCTTCCATCGCCAGGCGACCCCTAAAATCAATCTCCGCGAGCATGCGCAAGAACCCGGCGAAGTCGAACGCGCCGCGACCCGGCAGCGTGCGATTGTTCTCCGAGAGATGCACGTGCATGACGCGCGGGAGGGCGGCGATGAGCGCCGCGCGCTGATCGGCCTCCTCGATGTTCATGTGAAAGGTGTCGGGGAGCACCTTCACCCACTCCGCAGGCGTTCCCTCGACGAGCTCGAGCGCGTCGGCAAGCGAGTTGGCAATCGGTGTCTCATAGCGATTGGTAGCCTCGATGATGAGCGGGGTGCGCTCCTGCTCGGCAACCGGTGCAAGCTCGAGGATGGATCGGCGCATCGCCTCGCGGGCGGCATCCGGACGGCTGCGGTCCATCCCCTTCATGAATCCTATTATCGCGCCGACATCGTCGTCGCCGACCCAGCGCAGATACTTCGTGCACTCCTCGACCGCGCGTCGGCGCGCGTCCTCATCGTCGGCCGACAGCGAGAACCCGCCGCTCTTCGCACTCAAGCCGGTAGCGAACATCGACAGCTTCAATCCGAAGCCGTCGAGAAACTCGAGCACGTCATCGTAGGAGAAGCGCGCCGGGTCGCTCATGTTCAGCTCGAGCCCCCGGAGCCCGGCCCCGGCGAAGGCGGCGAAGCGCGCGGCCACCGCATCGTTGCCCCGGTAGTCGTCTGGCAGCACGGTCTGATAGCTGAGCGTCCACGGAAGGTCGGCGGCCCCGCGGCGGGCGTCGCTCGCGGCGCGTTCCGGCGCAGACTGTGCACCCGGGCGTCCGGCGGAGCCGCGCCCGCCGCCCGCACTCATCCGCCGCATCAGTGCTTGTGGAACGGGCCGATCATCGGCAGCTCGTAGACCGACTTCCAGCCGGGACTCTGCGGCTCCTTCAGGAACGGCTCGAGCTCCTTCGGATCGCGCAGCGTAATCTCATCGACCGGCGGAAGCTTCCCGGGCGGATACGCCTCGAGAATCTCCTCGATAACCAGCGTCAGGTAGCGAAGAATCGCGGCGATCGGCCGCTTCGCCTTCTCCGGCGTGGCAACCGACGGCTTGCCGACTACGCCTTCCGGCGTGCCCTTCATCTCGATGGCAAAGTGCCCCTCGCCCTCCGACCATTTGTGCGGACGCCGCCACGGATCGACCGACTTGTCGAAATGCCCGTCCGGCAGGTACGACGGCCCCTCCGAATCGACCACGTAATTCATATCGATCATGTCGGCGAACATCAGCTGCCCCACCGCGGTCTCGCTCTCGTCGGCGTGAACGAAGGTGGTATCAAGCCCGTGCTCGCGGGTCGTCGGAACGAAGAACTCGCGCACCGCGCGGTGCCAATCCATCATCCTGAAAATTCCGGGAAGCTGGAATCTCTTGCAGAACTCCTGCAGCGCGGTCTCGAGCATCCAGAGCTGCCCGTGGTTGTTGATCATGATGATCTTACGGAAGCCGTCGTTCCACAGCCCGAGCATAACGTGGATGAGCGTCTCGACGACCACCTCCTGCGGCAGCTGGATCGTCCCCGGCATGCCGATGTGGTGGTACGGGTGCCCGCCGTAGGTCAGCGGATTGTGCGCGAGGATGACCTCGTGCCCCTTTTTCGCCGTGTAGCGCCGCACCCCTTCGGCGATCTGGCTCACCATGAAGTTGTCGAGCCCGCTGTTTGAGTGGTCGCCGTGATTCTCGGTCGTCCCGAGCGGCACGAGCACAATGTCGTTCTTGCGCCGCTTCTCGATCAGATGCTTTCGCGGTGTTGTCTGGATATAGCTCCCGGCCTTCCCGAGCTCCGACGGCGACGGAATCTCGTACTCGGCGAGAATCTCGTCGATCTTCTCCATCGGCGCCTCGAAAATCTCCTTCTT
>PUOG01000207.1 GCA_003552745.1 Spirochaetaceae bacterium | reverse complement strand
GGAAGAGACTCTGTGCTCCGTCACTGAGCGCCCGGTCGGGATCGGGATGGACCTCTACGATGATGCCGTCGGCTCCCGCGGCAACCGCCGCACGGGCAACCGGCGGCACCTTCGCTCTGATACCGGTGGCATGGCTCGGGTCGACGACTATCGGCAGGTGGCTCAGTTTCTTCACAACCGGAATAGACGAGATATCGAGACTGTTCCGCGTGTACGTCTCAAAGGTCCGGATCCCCCGCTCACACAGAATTACATCCTCGGCACCGTGGGCGAGCAGATATTCGGCTGCCATGAGCCACTCCTCAATCGTCGAGGAAAGCCCGCGCTTGAGCATGATCGGCTTCTCCGCCGCGCCGACCGCCTTCAGGAGCTCGAAGTTCTGCATGTTACGAGTGCCGATCTGAAACATGTCGACGTAGTCGCGCATCATGTCGACGTGTGCCGGAGAAACGATCTCGGAGATGACCGGCATTCCGTTCGCCTCACCCGCTTCTTTCAGATAGCGCAACCCTTCCTCACCGAGGCCCTGAAAGCTGTACGGCGACGTGCGCGGCTTGAACGCTCCGCCACGAAGCATGACCGCACCCGACTTTCGTACGATGTGTGCGGCCTCCATGATCTCATCACGCCCTTCGACGGCGCACGGCCCGGCGACGACCGTCACGCGTGGCCCGCCGAACGCGATCCTCCCGACACGGACGACACTGTCCGATTTCTTCAACTCCCGACTCGCCAGCTTGTACGGCTTGCTGATGGGAACGACCTTGTCGACGCCGGGAAGCACTTCGACATCGCGAATATCGATACTGACCTGGCCGACCGCTCCAAAAATCGTCTCTTCGACACCGACGATCTCACGCACCTGAAAACCGTGCTGTTCGAGGAATTCACGGATCCTTTGCTTGTGGCTGTCGCGGATGTCGCGCTCGAGGACTACTACCATAGAGCGCTACAGTACGTACGGCACAGAGCGGTGTCAATGCGAGCCGGTGAAGAGCTCAGCTACCGGCGATCTCGTCGGGGTCGGTCGGGAAGTTCCGTTTGATGAAGGACCGAAATCGCGAGAGAAGTGAGGCTCGGTACTGAGATGCTCTTTGAACGTACCGCTGCGTACTTGCCGGGGTGTTTCCGGCGAGCACCCGCCCTTCGCCTGCATTGTATATCGCCATGGCGGTCCGATAGTTCTCCCCGGCGCGATTCATCGCGTAGCGAAGGTGCTCCATCGCGTAGTAGGAGTTCGTGTCGGGATGGAAAAAATCGTCATCGGAGAGATGCGGAAAGCTCCGATCGTTCAACTGAAAAAGGCCTCGATCGGTACTCGGTTGACGGTTGTGGCTGTTCGGTGTGTTCCGGTTGACGACGTTAGTGCGATAGCTGCTCTCGATATAGGCGATCGTGAAAGCGAGAGTCGGTGGGATATCGTTCGCGTCCGCGTTCTTGAGCACGGGCACTACGATCTCCTCTGACCCGACGACCGAAACGAAAAAATCGATGACCGCTTCGCGGGTTACCGGTTCGCGGTAGAGCTCGAGGCTCGGGTCTTCGGCTGCAAGATAGTTGGCAAGATTGGGGAAATAGCGGTCGCTTCCAGCCCAATAGGCGGAGGTGCGGCCTTCGCTCTGCGTAGCGGTGTAGCCGGTAAGGCGACGATCATGCCGTAGCTCACCGTGATGAGTTGCACTCGCCGTAAGAACAAGGAGCGCCGTGGCGAGGAGGACATATCGGCGCCGGGACGGATTGTCATATGGAGTCCAATACGTTTCTGACCGCTTCATACCGGGTATTGGCGGTACTGTAGCGAATTACTCGACCGGTATTCAATCCCTCGTTGAGTTCCCGGCTTTCACTATCACGGCGTGACCGTTCAGATTGTGTACTAAAACGAGTCCGGTTTTGTCCATAATCCCGTTCACGAACTCGGTTACACCCTCACAACCGTAGAAACCGTAGTCGTCGTACACGATGATCCCGCCGGGGTTGAGACGCGGCAACACCCATTCGGTCACATCCTTAGCGCCTTCGTAGACATCGACATCGATATGGCAGAAGCAAAGACCGTCTTCGGCCGCGACCTGTTCAGCCGTCTCGTCCGGAAAGACACCGGCGAGAACTCGCGTGTTATCGAGTTCGAGCGTATTCAGTACCCGGCCGACATGCTCGACCGATGTATTCGCGTGCTCCCCCCCGCGGTAGTAGCGGTCGCGCGAGCCTGCTTTCACAACACCGGTGAACGTGTCGGCGAGATAGACGCACCGTTTTCGGTTTCGCCGTGCCGCCTGTGCGGCGATAATCGCACCGGTACCACCCCTCCAGACACCGACCTCCAGCAGATCTCCGGGAGTCTTCATCGCCTGCGCTACGAGCTGCCACAGTTCGTAGCATCGATACCGATCGACAAGGGTGTGCTCCTTAATTACGTCGTTCACGCGAAGGAAAGCGACGTCGTCGCTCCACGGCGCATATGTGGCCTTCGGCTCCACACGCTCATATCCCGCCGCCCGGTATTTCTCCTCGCTCGATTCACCCTGTTTCGTCATTATCCGCGTTGCCCCCGGTGCTCTGCCGTGTTACGTTATTGCTCAGTACGCACGGATATTTCCATCATCGGTGGACTTGTCCGGCGAATCAAGCGAGATAGTCGTGCTGAGCCTATGCATATGAATCGTACTATCATTGCCGCTGCCCTCGCGCTGATCATAACGATCCCGGCAGTCACACAGAATCGAGACGCCGAGATACGGATTGCGATATCCGACAGCGAGTTGCAGCTTAATCCGCTCCACGCCTACGTGGTGACCGAGGCGCAGCTGCTCACCGGCCTGCACGAAGGGCTTGTCTCCTACCACCCGTTAACGCTCGACCCGGTGCCGGGGGTGGCCGAGAGCTGGTCGATCAGTGACGACGGCACCGTATACGAGTTTCATCTCAGATCTGACGCTCGCTTTTCCAACGGTGACCCGGTAACCGCCGAGCACGTGCGCGACACGTGGCTTGCGCTTCTCGACCTCGGCGATGATGCGCCGTATGCCGGGCTGTTCGACATCGTCGACGGTGCACGCGCGTACCGCCGTGGCGAGAGCGAGGATCGAGATGACGTCGGAATCAGGGCGCCCTCCGATGACCGCCTGGAGGTCGAGCTGACTCAACCGGCAGGTCATTTTCTCCAGATGATCGCCCACCACAGTTTCGGTATTCTACACCCCGACATGATCGAACGGGAGGACCATAACGAGCCGGAAAACCATATCGGCAACGGTCCGTTCGTTCTCGCCGAGGTTAATGCCGAACGTATCGTAATGGAGCGCAACGAACGATACTGGGGTGAGCGATCCGTAGAGAGCGAGCGAATCATCTTCGTTCGCACCGACGACAGTGTCGGTGCTACGGACGACTACTTCGACGGTGAGATCGACTGGGTGCTCGGCCCGATCGATTTCGACGCAATCGTAGACGACCGCGATCTTGTCGTAAACGCACTCTTCGCGACGACCTTCTACTATCTGCGTGCCGAAGTGGAGCCGTGGGATGATCCTGACATACGTCGAGCCCTCGCTCTGCTGATACCGTGGGACGAGGTTCGCTCCGACGAGGTCTACTTCTTGCCGACGCACCGGCTTGTGCCCGACCTCCCGGGATACCCCGAAATTGTCGGACTGACGGAGCGCGACGAAGAGGAAGCGCTTTCGCTGCTGGAGGGCGCCGGGTATCCGGCCGGCGAGGGGCTACCGGATGTGCTTATTCGTATACCCGGGGGATTCGACGCGAATCGAGTCGCCGAGCTCATGGCCGACGCGTGGGAGAGCGTGCTGGATATCTCTGTGGAGATCGAGACGGTCCCGTACCCGGACTATTTCGACGCTGCCGGAGAGTCCGAGGTGACTGTCGGCATGTTCAGTTGGATCGGCGACTACTCGGATCCGCTTACCTTCCTTCAGCTATGGACAAGCGACAGCAACCTGAACGAAGTCGGCTTGACCGACGAACGGTACGATGCTCTCGTCGATCGCTCCATTCCCCTGGAAGACTCGGAGCGATTCGAAGTGATGGCGGAGGCTGAAGAGATGCTGCTACAGAGCGGCACCATAATGCCGGTGACGCACACAGCATCGTTCAATCTCATCGATCTGAATACGATCGAAGGCTGGTTTCCGAATGCGCTCGATATACACCCGCTGCGCTACCTGCGAAAACGTCCACAGGAGCCGGCTCCCGACCTGATCCGGTTTTCGCCCGGCCTTTGACGCGCCTCAGAACGGTCCCTGCCGTACGTTGTCCGGCATCGATTCGTCATCATCGATTTCGGTCCGAAACTCCGGAAACGAATAGAAGACGCGACCGTCGTCATCGAACTCCATCGTCGCGAATCCCTTGCCCGCTAACTCCTGGAGAATCTGATCAGCGTCATCTATCGAACAACTGGTACGTAGCGCCGCTACCGCAGGGGTGACAGTCCCGCCCTCGAGTTTGGCAACACGGAGGATTTCTTTCTCCTGACGCTGTCGCGCCATGACCGGTGCCTCGCGAGACAGCCTGCGATGCTCACCGATCTCCGCGAGGAGTTTTCCCGCACTTCCGAGCGCCGGAAACACACCGGCGAACAGACCGATGAACATCCAGATATGCGATCCGGTGACGACCCACAGCGCGCCGAACACGAATGAGGTAGAAAGGCTCGAGATAAACTCCTGTATCAACCGGTTCCTGCGCTTACCCACGTTCATAAGCTACACAAATTCCTGCCGTACACGCAAGCGAAACACACCGCTTTGACCCTCGCACCCCGAATCTTCTATAATAGCCGACTATGGCAAAAAGCTCTAAGTCGAAGCGAACGACGACCTTCAAGGAAGGCCAGCAGGTGGTCTATCCCTTGCAGGGTGTCGGGGAAGTCCAGTCGATAGAAGAGCGCGACTTCAGGGGCGAGAAGCTTCTCTATTATATCATTTATCTCGAAGTGTCCGATATGACCGTTATGGTTCCGGTCAACAAGGCGGAAGAACTCGGCATTCGCGCGATCGTCAGCAAGAAGGAATCGGAGAAGGCGCTTGACCTCATCTCCGGCAAGTATGAACCGGTAACCGCCGACTGGAAGTTGCGCTATCAGATGAATCACGACCTTCTCAAGCAGGGCAGCGTACACGATATCGCAACGGTGGTTCGCTCGCTCTACCATCGCAGTAAAGTGAAGGAACTCCCCATTCTCGAACGGAAACTGTTCGACAGCGCGCTGAAACTGCTCGTGGATGAGGTCAGCTTCTCAATAAAGAAGAGCAAACACGATGTAGAGAAGATGGTCTTTGACCGCTTGAAGGCGGTTCACGAAGCGGCACAGCTTGAAGCAAAACAGCATGCCACCGCGAGTATCGACGACGACGTGCAAGACGAGGAGATCGACGAGGAAATCTGATCCCTATCCCCAACGATGCATGCAAAACAGCCGGAGCCGTCTCGCTCCGGCTTTCTTTTGTCTGCGCCACACCTTTCGCCGTGCCGGTCTCGTGCCACGAACTACTTCGTATCGGCAGCAATCAGCATGGTCGAAGCGTCGAGACGAAGATGCAGATCTTCACCTCCCGGAAAGGTTTCGTGATCCTTCACCAGTTTAAGATGCACGAAGCGATCCTTCGACGGTGTCAGGGTGATGAGAAGGCTCACATCGTTCACGATGTCCTTCAGCATCGTCGGGACCCCTCGCCCATCGACATCTTCGTCTTCGTGCACGATCGTCGCGCTCAGCCAGACGGTAACTCCAAGCTCACGCGCAAAGTTGTGAAGCACGTCGAGAGTCGAGCTGTCGAGACGCGCTACGTCGAGACCGTCGATGACGATCATGTCGGCCCGAAAACCGCCCTGGGTGATCATCGCCCGTAGGCTGGACAGCACCTGGTCGAGGTTCATACCGTCGTGGTTGAAGTTCATTATCACGCGGTGTTTGATCAGGTCATCGTGAACCGACATTGCGTCCTCGAGGTTCTGCCAACGAGCAATCTCTTTGAAGATGTCCTCGTACCAGCTGATGATGTGGTCGGTCTTCCCTGCAAAGCTCACATGGATGACGCCACGCCCCTGCAGAAGTGAGTCGGTCGCCATATGAACGAGACATGCGGTCTTGCCCACACCCTTCCGCGAAGCGATAATTCCAATCGATCCCGGTACAAGCCCACCGTGTGTCGATCGCTCCAGAACACGCAGCGGACTCCTCTTCACAAGCTCTTCTTTTACCATTCCTCTCGGCTCTCCTTACACGTACCGAGTCACTGTTGGGCTTCCGCCTTGCGGCGCTCGTCAATAGAAGCCTTCAGCTCCTCGGCTATGCTCTGCGGAACCTTTCCGTACTTGAGAAACTCCATCGAGTACTCGGCCTTACCCTGTGTCAGCGACCGAAGCACCGTAGAATACCCGAACATCTCGGCGAGCGGCACTTCTGCCTCAACCACTGAGTAAGCGGTTTCCTCCGAAGATGCGAGAATGATGCCGCGACGCTGATTGATTGTTGCGAAAATGTTCCCCTGGTATTCGGTGGGGCCCTCTACGACAACCTTCATGATCGGCTCGAGTATCACCGGCTTCGCACTCGGGTACGCTTGTCGGAAGCATCCGATAGCCGCCTGTTGAAACGCCATGTCCGAGCTGTCGACCGGATGGGTACTTCCATCATTAATCACCACTCGTACACCGACGATCGGGTACCCGATGAGCGTACCCTTTTCCATGCACTGACGAAAGCCCTTATCACAGCTCGGGATGTACTCATTGGGGATAACACCACCCTTGATCTC